>NZ_JAPVLS010000064.1:51955-57963 GCF_027158125.1 Streptomyces sp. H39-C1 | reverse complement strand
AGAACAAACCTCGGGCGAGTCGCCGGGGCGCAGCGGGCCGCCCGGGACGGGGTTTGTTCTAGTCCTCTGAAACAAGACGGTTCCCCTAGTGGTACCGTTCGGCCCACACTCGATGATCTTCCTGGAGGACCTTCTGATGGAGCAGCTGCCGATCGTTCGGCCTGGCCAGCGTGTTGTCGCCCGGTCGGATGGCAAGGGCGGCATGGTCGTCAGTGTCGAGAAGATCAAGGGCCGTGAGTTCGCGGTCAGCGCGCAGCTGAAGGGGTACGTCCTGGACGCCCGGCTGCTGATGGACGTGCTGGGCAGCATGAAGATGCCGGGCAGCTGGTTCCAGGTGTGGTGCAAGCTCGTGGCCGCCCAGGACCCGGGCTACCACGGTGTGGACCGGACGAAGGCGCCGCGCGGGTATGTCCGGATCAACCAGCGGGATCTCCAGCAGCTGTGCACCCTGTCGGCGGCCTCGGTCAGCGAGCCGTCGCAGTTCTTCCACCACATCGGCTGGATGCGTACCGCGAAGCCCGGTGTGCTCCAGCTGAACCCGTGGCTGACGGTGGCCGGCACCTCTGCCGAGCAGGAGGAGTGGCAGAAGGAGTGGAACGCCGCGAAGGGCCCGGCCTGCGTCATCCCGTCCCCGGAGTACCCCGCTGAATGGCGCGCGGCGCGGGCGCAGGCGAAGAAGGAAGCTGAGACGGCCCGCCGTCGCGAGAAGGTTGTGGCGCTGCCGCGTCGACGCCAGGCGTTCCGTCAGGCGAGCGCGTGACGCGGCCGGGCATATCCTCAGAGGCAGACGACATCGACCAGGAGGCCCTCGTGAGCACCACTTACGTACCTGGCCCCCCGTCCGACGAGCCGATCACGCTCACCCGTGATGCTCTGCGGATGCTCGCCCTCGTGGACATCTCCCTGACTGCCCGGCGTGTGCTCGATGTCCTCCTGGCGCTCCAGGACCCGGACAACGGTGCCGTCGACATCAGCCAGGCCGAAATGGCCGCTGAGCTCGGGGCGGGGAAGCCCGCGGTGAACCGTGGCTTCAAGGAGCTGCGGGAGGCCGGCCTAGCCTGGCTGCTGCGCCGCGGCTACTACCAGATCCACCCGCTCCTGACCGGCGGCCGGGTCGCCCGTACTGCGATGGCGGTCCCCGAGATCAACGCGACGCCTGCAGAGGACTTCACCGAGCAGCGCCGGACCCGCTTCGCCGCCCAGGTCGCCAACCTCGCGCAAAGCGCCTGAGGGCCCTCCAGGGCTCTTCCTGACGCCACGGCGCCGCCACCCCCAGGGTGCGGCGCCGTTCGCATGTCCACCGGCCCGCGCGCGCTTCCCGGAAGGTGAGCGGCGGCCAGGTTCGGTATCACTAGGGGAACCGTTTTGTTCTGGTTCTCCAGAACAAGCGCGGCGACGTCCGGCGGTCCCGGTGCGTACATCGTTTCCCTCCAGGGGAAACCGCAGGTCAACCGCGCGCAGCACGCCGGGACGGTATCACCAGGGGAACCGTCTTGTTCTGGTTCTCTAGAACACGCGCCGACTGTCCCGGCGAGTGCGTACATCGTTCCCCTGGAGGGGAAAGCCCCAGGTGGCAGGGCCAGCGAGCAGCACGGGAGCCGCGTTGTATGCAGCAGCCGCGCATAGATCTCGCGCATAACATCACAGCTGAGCTATGTTCCGCAGCCGCCGAGACGGGTCCGAGGTACTGGCCCCTGGTCCCGGAGCAGCAGGCCCCGGCCGGTAGCAGCACGGCCCGAGCAGCGTGCAGCGGCTGGCCGTGCTGCACCGGCCGGGGGCGGCTTGCTACCCGTGCAGCACCCGTGTGCCGCCTGACCCAGGCAAATGCTGCGCTGCACCCACGACACCACCGTGCTGCAACCCGACGACCATCACCAGGACCACGAGCAGCACCCCGCCAACCACCGCCACCACCCCCGCTACCCATCGAGCAGCAACCCGCTCCACACCACCGCGAGCAGCACGGCCAGGAGCAGCGGCACCCCGTCGGCACAGGCCCTCGCCTCACAGCTCACACCCTCACAGCGCACCTCGCTCACCTGGGGAAACGGCCTGTGTGTCACACAGGAGCGCCGGGGTGAGTGGCCTACAGGACGGTGCCGTACAGGGCGCGGCGGTCGCCGGACATCGCGTAGCGGCGGGCGGCGAGGCCGTTCTCCAGGGTCTCGCCGATCTGCTCGCACAGCGGGGCCAGGACGTCGGCGGCCGCGGTGTCGGACAGGTACGCGGGGGCGACTTCGAGCATCAGCTCCCCGAGCTGGTGGGTGGTGGCGGCGAGGTCGTCGACGACGCGGCGCAGCTCGGTGAGCGCGGGATCCACCGGCGGACCGGCGGGCGGCGGGTGCGGTGCGGTGCGGACGTCGCGGACGGCCTGGCGGACCACGGCGCGCAGGGTGGACTCATCGAGGGCCGTCAGGCCGCTGTGGGCGAGCGTGGCGAGGCGGCGGGTGATCAGCTCCGCGACGTCGCCGGTACGGCCGGAGACGTCGATCAGGGCGCGCTGGGACAGGCCGTAGTCGAGCGCGGCCGCGGCGCCGGGGTCGCTGTCTCGCGTGCGGGACGTCCCGGGGCCGGCGGTGACGGCGTCGTGGATCGCGGCCAGGGCGCGGGCGACGTCGAGCAGCCGGTACGCCTGGGCGCGGCTGATGCCGAACTCCGCGCCGCAGTACGCCTCCCACGAGGTGAAGCCCAGGGGGAGCCAGACCTTAGCGGCGTGCGCGGCGCGGACCCGGGCGGAGAGCACCGCGACCGTACGCCGGACGTCGTCCATCGCCTCGCGCAGCCCGGTCGTCATCTCGCGGGCCTGTGTCGTGGTCAGCGTCGGCCGCGCCGGTTCGGCGACGTCGTCCTGGTCCTCGTTGTGCTCGCCCATGACTCCATCGTCCTCCGTGTCGACGGACCCGAACAGGGCGCGTGGAAGCACCGGCGCGAGCCCTGTCTCACAGCCTCACACCCTCACAACTCAACGCGTTCACCTGGGGAAATGGGGTGTGAGGCTTATAGACCTCACAGCGTGACACCCAGGTTTTTCGGCAACAGATGTTGTCTCCTGCTGCGCTGGTGGGCGGGTCTGGCAGGCTGATCCGCGACGGTGGGCTGTCGCGCCTTGCCGCAGAACCAGGAGGTCCGGGGTGGCGGGGATCGAACGGGAGCCGGCGGAGGTGCGGATACCCAAGGCCGCCCTGGACGCCTTGGCCGCGGCGCTGAGCGTGCGCACGGCGGCGATGCGGACTTGGCCCGACGGCATCGAGTGGATGTATGCCGTGGGGTCGTGGGACGAGCCGCACGTGGAGATGGCGCTCATGCCTGGCGGCGAGGAAGTGTGGCTGCGGATGTCCACCGACCGCTCCAGCGTCGCCGTGTGGAGCATCCAGCAGTGGTGGGACTTCGCCGGCGAACTGCCCGGCGCGACGCCGCCGCAGGTCTGAGCGCTCAGCCCCGGGCAGTTCAGTTGGCGCACGAACGGCGGCGGTCAGCGTGGCTCCAGCGGGCCCGAGTCGTTGAGCAGCTGGAAGCGACCACGACGTCGTGGTCGCCGGCCGCACCGTGGGCCCTGTAGTGGGGCGCTGGCCGCTGCAGCAACGCGAACGAGGACCGATGCCGAAGAAGCCTGCCAATGACCCAACGTACGGCTTCGACCCGGAGTCGAACACGATCCGGGTCGGTCAGCACGACCTGGCGCGGCTGCTGCTGATGTTCCGCTCGCTGATGCGCGAGCGGAAGCCGGGCTCGTGGGATCACATGCGGGACTACGACCTGTCCTTCGAGCGCCTCGCGGACGCGGTCGATGCCAGCTCGCAGATCCGGTACGGCAAGGACTGGACAGGGCCCGATCTGCGGATGCGCTGCACCACGACCGAGCAGGTCTACGACTGGCCGAACGGCGCCCCGTACGACGGGGAGAAGACGTTCACCTGGAACGTGCCGGGCTACGGCTCGCACGCCACCAAGGACGAACACTTCCGGGGCGTCACGCACACGGCGCTGTGCGGGTTCAGCTGGGCGAAGGGCGACAGGCCGCGCCGGGTGGAGGATCTGCCGGACTGCCCCGAGTGCCGGCGTGAGGTCCAGCTCGGTGCCGAACGGCCCCGCGGCAACTGGTGACTACCACCCGGACACGCGTTGCTGCCCGGGTGGCAACCGGTGGGTACGGCCGTGGCTACGATGCGCAACGGCCCGTCCCCGGCAGTTGCGATGCCGGGGACGGGCCGTTGTCACTGGGCGGCTACCCGATCCAGATGATGTCCAGGACAGACAGATGCCGGGTGAGCCGGTTGATCACATAAACGACGGACAGCTGCCCGACCGACGCGGCGCGTACGTCTTCGCCCTCCGGGTCACCGGCATTCCACCGCGGCCAGCCCCAAGGGGAGCGCACCGCGATGTCCAGGACGTCGCGGACCATCTCCTTCGCGTGCTCGGGAAGCTCGATGAGCGTCTTGGCGGCCTGAGCCGACAGGCGAACCGCCCACGGCTCACCGGTCACCGGCGGGCACCGAGGACGTCGTCCAGGTCCACGAAGCCGGACTCATCACGCCCGGAGTCCATGTAGGCGTCGACGGCCGGGGCCGCGGCGACGCGCAGCTGCCAGGTGCGTACGACGTCGTGGAGCGGGGTGAGGCTGTAGGTGTGGCGGGAGTCGTCCAGGGCCTTGGCCCAGTCCCGCTCGAAGGCCGGCACCCAGGTGTCGGCGCGGCGGTCCGCGCGCAGCTGTGCGAGCAGTTGGGCGGCGGCGGCCGGGGCCGGCGGGGCGGGGGCTTCCTCGGGCTGCGCGCTCATGGGCACCTCCTGGCGGGTCGTCACTTCACCGTACGCGCGGGACGGGACGGCGGGAGCGGCCATGGCGGTTTTCCTTTCGGGTTCGGTGAGCGTCATCCCAGCTCCCTCTCCCAGTCGAGGAAGTCGGCGCCTTCCTCCTCCTGGAGCTGGTAGTCGTCGGCGGCCTGACCGTTCGCCGTACGTTCGGCGTCGTTCTTCGGGTCCGGATACGGGTAATTGATGCTGGCCATAAAGGGCTCCTAATTCAGTAATCGAGATCCAGGTAGTCGATGTTCTTCATTTCGACTTCGTGGAGGTCGCCCGCGCGGCGTCCGCCGTCCTGAAAATACACTTCCCTGAATCCGTCGGCGATGATTTCACGCATCCTCTGGTCGGTGGCCCCTTCGTCGCGGGCCTCGAACAGGCGCTGCGCGTAGGTCGCGGGGAGGTGGACGGTCAGCCGGCGCATGCGCGGTTCGTCGGTCGATCCCCCGGCGGCCTTGTAGCCGAACGAGGCCCGGGTCTCCACGGTGATCCCGCCGCTGCTGGCCGCCTGCTTGCGCCGGCGGCGGCGTACCTGGGGCTGCCAGCGGGAGCGGACAGCACCGTCGATCTTCTTGGCGATGTCCTTGGGCGGGGTCTTGCGGGCGCCGCGCCGGTAGCGGTTGACGGAGTCGGCGGTGATGCCGAGCTCCGCCGCGACGGCCTTTGCGGTGCCCAACTGCTTGAGCAGGTAGCCGATCTGGGCCTTGAGAGTCTTGGGCGGCTCGCGGGTGAACGCTGCCCGATCAGCGCGCTCGATGGCGTTCTCAATCTCTCGCACGGTCTACTCGCCTTCGTCCAGGACCGCGTTGCCGCCCTTGATGAGGCTGGCCGGGTTGTGGCCCTTCTCCATCACGTCGACCGCCCACAGCATCGACTCGACGCCCTCCAGCTTCGCCAGGCCCGGTGTGGGCCCGAGGCGGAACCCGCCCGGCTGCGGCTTCCCGGACGCCGCGTAGGGGAGGAAGTCCAGCGGGCTCGCGCCCGGCGAGGGGTAGACGACGCAGTCGGACAGTACCGCGAGCGGGTACAGGCCCGTCAGCTTTACCATGTTGGCCAGCTTGCGGTGCATGTTGACCCGGGCCTTGCTGATGACGGCGGCGCGGATGTCGGGGCGCCAGGTGGGGCGCTGCATGCCCGGCCACGGGTCGCCGGGCTTGTGGTTCTTGCCCTGCGGGTTCTCGAAGAGCTTGCCGATGCCGCCCTTG
>NZ_JAPVLS010000064.1:25528-51858 GCF_027158125.1 Streptomyces sp. H39-C1 | reverse complement strand
GGTGGCGTGCCATCGCCGCGAGGAACTCGGTGTCGGTCAGGTCCTTGGTGACGCCCATGTCGGCGAGGGTGTCGACGTAGGCGGTCTTGAGCCGGTCGTGCCAGGGGTCGAGGTACGCGCCGGTCTCGCGGCGCAGGTACGCCTCGATCGGTTCGACGTTGTAGCCGAGCTCCTGGGCGTAGGCGACGGTGTGCGTCTGGTACCAGGCGGGGCCGGTCGGGCGCTCGCCGGACCGCGTGAACGGTGAGGGCAGGCGCGGGTCGATCTCCACGTGGGAGAGGTCGACCAGCCAGGACCCGGGGATCTTGGGGTTGAACTTCGGGTTGTTGAAGTGGTCCGGGGCGGACAGGCCGACCGTGAGCCGGGCGGCGGCCGCGAGGAACGCGGTGTTGAGGTCGAGGCCGATCGCGTAGGGAAGCGTGCACTCCTCATCGCTGAGCAGTTCCACCGGCCGCACCCAGTTGTACGCCTCTTCGTTCAGGAACCCGCCCTCCCAGCCGATGCTGTGGACGGCGGGGTGTTCGGGCTGGCCCTCCGGCGGGGCCGGGTCCATCGCGTCCGTGCCCAGCGAGCCGGGGTTGGGGCCGGACACCCAGTTGCCGGTCTCCTCGTCGCGCACGGGGCGGGTCGGCGGGCGCAGCGCGGTCATCAGCTCCAGGCCGGAGACGGCGGTGGAGCCGCGCGGGGTGCTGACCCGCTGGGCGTAGATGCCCAGGACGCGGGCGATGTCGGCCGGTGCCATGTCCGTGACGCCGGGCCAGGAACGCTCATCGAGGGCGTCCCAGGGCAGGATCGCGAGCTGCACGCACTGGCGCTGGGCGCCGGTGGCCTTGCGGTAGATGCGGGCCCACGGCCCGAATCCGCGCTTGGTGAGCTGCCACTTCGCCTTGAGGACCTGCTTGACGACCGGGTGGTCCTCCTCCAGGCGCAGGCCCCGGCGGTCCTCCAGGTGCTCGGGGAGCCCGAGCTTCACGGCGGCCGCGGCGGTGAGCACGATCAGCGGGTCGGCGTCCTTGCCGTTGCGGTGCAACTTCGGCGCACCGAGGCCGGCCTCGCGCAGCGTCCACTCCACCAGTTCCACGACCGTGGTCGCCGGGCAGTCGAGCACCAGGCCGTCGACGCCGTACGCGGAGCCGTCGCCGTCCAGCACCGCGAGCGGACCGTGCGGGAAGCGCGGGTCGACCGCGGGCTTCGCCGCCTTCTTCGCGGCCGGGCGGCGAGACGACGTCGCCGGACGGGCAGCCGGACGCTCCGGGGCAACCGGGGCCGCAGGCGCCTCCACCGGCACGGTGGTCTCCGGCTCGGGCACCTCGGGCGCGGCCGGGCCGGTGAACGTCTCCGGCACCGTCTGCGGCTGCGGTGCGATGACCGGAGCGGGAGCGGCGGGGACGGCGTGGGCGGGGTACTTCGCCGCCCACCCGTTCAGCAGCCGCTGGTACGCCTCCAGGCGCGGCGGCTTCGGCTCGGAACGGCCGTTCTCGTAATTCTTCACCGTCTGCGTCGACGTCTTCAGCGCGGTCGCGAGGCGGGCCTGGGTGATACCGGCGGCCTCCCGCAGCCGGGCGCGCTCCGCCGGGGGTGGGAGCTGCGGCTCCTCCTCCAGCAGTGCGTCGATGTTCGCGAACAGCTCTTCCTCGGATGCCATGGGTGGATCTCCTTTCGTGCCCTCACCCTAGCACTGTTTACCCTAGTCTTTAACCTATTTTTTTAACCCGTCCGGATTAATTGAGGGGATGGGGGTGGACATGCAAGAAGGCCGCCCGGCGGATGCCGGACGGCCTTCGATGAAGCCTGAACCCTGGGCGTGTGGCCTGCCCCTTTCGGGGCTACCAGGGACGAATCCAGGGTCTTCGTCGCCCAGTTTACCTACCCCGGCCCCGTCATGCCCAGCACACCGCGAGGCTCCGCCCCCTTCGCGGCAGGCATCCGCTCACAGCTCACAGGGTCACGCCCACAGCGCTTCCACCTGCGGAAACGCCGTGTGAGGCTTGCAGGTGCAGTCAGAGGCTGCTGCTGGTCAGTTCAGGAAGGTCAACCAGGGCGGCGGGGAGATCGTTGACACCCTGCTGCGCGTACCAGCCGCGGCACCAACGCAGGACGCCGGGACGGCTGAGCCGCCACTGCGAGCAGCACTGGACCATCACATCGGAGGCGAAGTCGACGCTCAGCGCCTGCAGTACCGGGTCGGCGGGCCCTCCTGTGAACCCACTGGTCCAGGGGTCGCCCAGGCCCAAGGCGTCGGCGAGGATCGCGTCGGAGGCCCGGCCGGGGCCGGACCCGCTGTATCCCCACTCGAACCCGCCCAGACCCTCAGCGTCCTTCGGGGTGAGCTCGTACAGGACGAGGTCGTCGACCTGCCGCTCGGTGGGCCCCAGCTTCCTCTTCTCCACCAGGATTCGGCACTGCTGGTCGTCATCCTCGACCGGCTGCACACCGTGGTAGATGCGGTCCTGCTCCGTCATAGTGTTCTCCCCTTCTCCTGCTGATCCTGGCCGCACGCTGACGCAGACACCACAGCCGTCCTTCTTTCGCTCACACCAGCGGGACCCAGCCGAGGTAGATGTGGCCGCCGGCCCCGTAGCGCAGGATGTCGTTCGGGCCGGTGGTGGAGGTCGGCTCGCAGACGGTGGAGATGCCCAGCAGCAGCCCGCCCAGCGCGCGGCATGCCTTGATGGTGTCCAGGTTCGCCGATGAGGACCACTGTCCGTTCAGGCCCGCGTCGATGTGGACGGTGGAGCCGGTCAGCTTGGCGCGGGGCGGGGCCTGGTCGGCCACCCACTTGTCGACGATCAGCTCGCGGCCCATCGGGCGGAAGCCGCGGGCCCGCCAGAACCGTTCGGTGTTCACGCTCCAGCCGTCGCCGCCGTCCTGGTCCAGGTGCACCGTCTCCAGGTGCGGACAGACGATGAACGTCGCCCGCGGACCGCGCTCACCCTCTTCGTCCATCGGCAGGGTGAAGAACCGGCTGGTCCAGGACACGTGCGCGCCGACCATGACCGTACGCATCTCGTACCAGCCCGAGGGGCGGCAGTCCTGGTGGTTGAGCGTCGCGCTCAGGAACGGGCCGCAGTCGTCGACGGCGAGCGCCGGCGTCTGCTCACCGAGCGGCGCCCCGCAGGTCTGGCAGTCCCGTTTGTGCAGGTTGAGCGCCACCTCCATACGGGCCTGCTCCGACAGGCGGGACATGATCTCGTCCGCGACCAACAGCTCGGTCACTGCCACCGCTCAACTCCCCTGCCACCAGGCCGCCCGACGCGCCCCGCTGACGCAGATCATGAAGCGGGCGCAGCCTGGCCACACCCGCAATGGCCCGGCGTGCCCGGTTCATCACGGGCAATGGCTGAGAAGGCGCTGTTGCCGAGGCCGGACCGCCGCCCAAGCGGCCGGGGCCGTGCCCGTGCCCGATACGGTGCCCGGGACAACGGCGGCAGCAGGAGTGGGTGGAACGTGACGGCAGGACCGGTTCGACGGCGCGGAGATGTGCTCGGCTTGGGCCTGGCGGTCGTGCTCTTCCTGCCCGGGATCGCCTACCTCGGGATTCACAACGGGCACGACTTCATCGAGAACGATTTCTTCGCCTTCATGTACTGCGTGGCCTGCGTGAGCTTCGCGTCGGTCCCTCTGCTGGGGTGGCGCATGGGCGGCCACTGGCACGCGGACCCGGGCTTCGGCCGGATCACCTGGTTTCCGTGGCTGTTCACGACCGGTCAGGGCATGGCCTACAGCGGTCAGCGCACCGACTCCAACCTCTTCGTCCTGGCTCTGGGCTGGGGCGCGTTCATGGGCGCCGGCATCGTCGCCATGTACTACCTCGGGAACGCGCTCTGGCTCAACGACCAGGAGCGCACTGCCGCACGCGACGCCGACAGGGCCTTGGCCGCAGAGCAGGCCGGGCAGCGAGAGCCCAGCGATCCGGAGGCCGGCGCCTGAACGCCGCACTGCGGTCAGTCAGCAGCGCGCTGTTCGTCGTCCAGGTGGGCCATCGCGTAGCCGTGCTCATCGGGATGGCGGGCGAGCCGGGCCATCGCCCACGCGGTCCTCGCGTCCATCCCCTCGCCGAAGTCGGCGGCCAGGCGCCGCGCCTGCCACGTCGTGCGCGGGGCGAGCACCCACCGTGCGAGCGAGAAGCGGACCCTCCCGGTGCCGGCCGTTGTCGGGCCTGCCCCGTCGGGAGCGTCGGCGGAGGGGAGAGGGGTATGGGGATCGGGCACGAGCGTGAGTCTGGTGTCGGCCCTGATCACAGCGGGTGGCTGTCGGCCGGAGATCACCGGAACGGGTGTGGCGCGGCACTGTGGTTGACGCCCGCGCCGTCAGGGTTGCCGTCGGCGGTGGAGAATCCCGGTCATGCCGAAGTTTGCCGCACCTCCAGCGTCGGCGGCGTCCTTCCTGCTGACCATTCCGCAGGGGCACGCCGCCCGCCTTCTTCTCTCTTACACGGCCGCCCTGTCGTTGTCCTCGCCCGACGCCCAGCTGCTCGCCGTGGTCATCGCCGTGAGGGCCGCGCGGGGCGGCACGGGCAGGATCTCGGGCGCCGGTCTGCGGGCCCTTCGGCTTCACGACGCGGACCGGGCCGTCGCCGATCTGCGAGACCTGGGCTGGCAGATTCCCGACCTGCTCCTGGACCAGGACGCTGACCTGGTGACGGTGCCGGCCCTGGCGGTCAGGCCGGAGGACCACCCTCTTCCCCTGGGGGAGAGTCCGCGGGCGCGTGTCTCCGGCTGGACCCTGCGCACGCTGGCTGACCCGCTGGTCACGCCGATGCCGCCGGCTGCCCGGCTCGCCGCCCTGTTCCTGGCCGGCCACGCCTCCGCCCATCTGAACGGCGCGTTGCCGGATGATCTGCCGCACGCCTGCCTCGATCACCTGCCCGACCTGGTGGCCGGCGGATTCCTCACCGAGCTCGACGGTGACCGCTACCGGCTCGACTCCTCCCTGCGGCACCTGGCCGGACGCCTCCCCCACCAGGCCGACCCGGACGACTCCCCACCGCGGCAAGGTCAGTGGAAGGTCCGCAAGCGGGACCGGACCACCCCGTCGCAATGGAAGCGGTGGAAGCTGCGGGCCCGCCCGGAGGTGCGGCAGAACGCCGAAGCGGTCGAACACTGCGCCGTGTGCCGCTTCCCCCGCGCCCGGGTGGCGTCCGCGTTCACCACCACCGGCAAGGACCCACGCCCCGAACACGACGCGTACGACGCCTGGAACAAGACCCATCCCCACCATGGCCTGCAAGCCGCGCAGGTCACCGCCGTGTTCCGGACCAGGCACGGGCACGGCCCCTCGTACGGGCAGCTGTGCTCCACCCTGGGCTGGCCGCGAACGCTGCGCGCCACCATCGTCCAGCGGCTCCTGGCCGACGGGTGGCTCACAGAGATCCCGTCCGTGCCGTGGACGCTGCGGCCGGGAGACACCGCCGCGGCCCACGGAATCCTCCTGCGGGCCACGGCGCAGGAGAGCGCGCCGGCTGAGTAGAGCCGGTTGCGGGCACGGTTCGGGTCGAGTTGGTGGATCACGGCCCGCGCGGGCCCGGGTGCGCCGTACGGTCGTCGAACGGATGGCGACCGGGCAGTGACGCCGGGTCAGGTGTGGGAGGGGATCCGCGGATGGTCAATGCCCGTACGTATCCGCTGTGGCGGGATCTCGCGATGAGCGAGGACCTCCCCAAGGAAGCCCTCAAGACGGTGATCGAGGCCCTGTGCGCCCCGGCGACGACGCCCGGCGGCTTCGACTCCCGGGCCGACCAGTGGCGGGAGGAAGCCCTCAAGGCCGCACTGCCCGCGCTGCTGGCCCGCACCTCCGCCAAACGGCTGCGGGGACGGCTCCTGGTGCACGGTGACGAGAAGCTGCTGGCCGCGCTCGCGGCCGCGGGCACGGTGAGCGCCGACGACGTCCCCGCCATCGTGCGCCACCGCCGCTTGTGGGCCGGACTGGTCTCCGCCCTGGCCCGGCACCCCGGCCAGGTCGAGGCCGCGGTCGCTCTCCTGCCCCGCCTGGCCGACCACGAGGTGGAGCGGGTCGTGGCCGACTGGGATCCCGACCAGTACACCCGCACCGAAAAGAGCGTGCCGCCCCCGCCGGTGCCGCAGGCGCTGTTCGACGCCGTCCTTGAGGCGTGCCTGACCCCGCTCGCCGCGTACCTGCTCCTCCCGGAACCCGAAGAGGGCTGGGAGGCCGTGACCGCGTACACGAAGGACTGGTCGCTGGAGCTGGGGGGCCGCAGCGCCTGGTCGATGCTGGCCCGGTGTCCCGAGCGGTGGGCGGAGCTCGCCGCGCACCCCACCTTCGGTACGGCCGTCCAGCACCTGCTCCTGGACCAGGCCGAGACCCAGGCCCGGGAAGACGCCCGTGCCCTCGCCGGCTACCCGTCCAGCGAGGCGGACCCGGATGGAGGACTCCCCGCAGAAGAGCCGGCCTCCGCCCTCAGCGAGGACCTGCTGCTGGCCTGCCTGCCGGCGTTGTGCCTGCCCGAGCTCGCCAACCTGCCCAACCCGCAGGTGACAGCCCGCAGGACCCTGCACCACATCGCCCGCCGCGTCGACAACAACCCGCGCCTGGCGGCCCTGGCCGCCGCGCAGCTGCACGCGGCCGCCGACGCCCTCGTAGCCCGCGGTCAGCTGCTCAGCCCACCCGAGAAGCAGGAGGGCGACTACGAGTTCGACGGCCGTGTCCGGCGCCTCGCCGAGGACCTGGCCCTCCTCAGCGCCAACCCCGACCACCTCGCGGGCGCCAGCGCCCAGCTCGCCGCCCTGGACCAGCCTGCCGTCGTCTCCCCCGCACCGAGCCCGACCCGGATCCGCATCGTCGACGACAGCCTCCCCGCCGACTACGACCGCCCAGCCCGGCTCCTGGAACGCCACTCCGAACACCGCCGCGCCGAGACCCTGGCCACGCTCGCCACCAACCCGCACACCCCGCGCGCCGCAGTCACCGACGCCCTGAGCATGCTGCACCCCGCCGAGCTGGCCTGGATCGCCGAGAAGATCGAAGGCCCCGGCTGGTTCCTGGAAGCGGCGGCCGCCGTCCCGGCCCCCGAGGACGAAGACGACGGGGTACTGCGGCTGCTGAGCGACGACGAACTCGACCGGCACCCCGACCCGGCGGCCGTTCTGCAGTCCTGGCTCGACTCCCCCGCCGTCGACGAAATCCTCCTGCGCTCCGAGGTGTACCGGGCCCTGGTCAAGTCCCGGCACCACACCCTGGAGCACCTGCGCCAGATCCCCGCCGATGAGGTCCTCACCCGCCACGAACCCGAACTCGCCCTGAAGATCCTGCTGGAGCACTGCGGGCGCAGCACCGGCCGGTGGCAAGCTCTCGCCGCCGCCATGACCTTCGAGTACGACGAAGCCAAGCCCACCTTCGGCGAGCTCCTCGACTCCCTGGACGGCGCACCCGCGAAGGCGCAGACCTCCTGACCGCCCGGTCAACGGATCGTTGTTTCCCGCGGGAAACAACGAGCCCACCCGCCGCACGGTAAGCCGCTCACGCCGTCGTACGCAGTGCAACGGCCTGCGGCACGGCGATGCCCGCGCGTTCTTGCCGTGCCCTGCGCAGCGCGGCCGCCTCGGTCACGGCGGCCTGGCGGCGGCGCTGGACGCGGGCCTGGTCGATCGGGGCCGGCACGTCATCCGGCACGGCGGGTGGCTCGGGGAACGCCTGGCGGGACAGCTCCCGCATCGCGGCATTCTGCCGCTCCAACGCTGCCGCGATGCCCGCATCGACCCGGGGCGGCGGCGCGGCCTGGCGGTGGGCTTCGAGGGCGCGGCGGTAGCCGTCCGGCGGCGTCCGGCGTTGTACCGGCGCGGGGGGCCCCGCCGGCTGCGGGTCCGGGGCGGCGGGCGCCGTGTCGGGGCCGGCCTTCACGGGGGCGGGCGCCAGGACGTGCACGGCGCGGACGTTGGCGCCGGACACGACGGCGTTGGCCGCCGCGATCAGCTTCGGCGCGCTCCAGCGAAGCTGCGTGCCGACGGCCGGAGCGTCGGGAACGACGTCCAGGCGCCCGCTGTCCACGTCGAACGCCGTCGCCTTCACGCGTCCGGCGAGCTCGGGCGCGGCCGCGGCAAGGATGGCCTCGAACTGGGCGAGGACACTTCCGCCGGCGGCCGGGGCGACCATGCCGCGCTCCGTCATCATCATCCCAATCGCGCTCCCCAGCCCAAGAGGCTCGCGCCCATCGCGCCGTACGGCCGTGCCGGTGCGCCGCTTCGGCTTCTGGCGGGTGGCACCGTTCTTCTTCGCCGCTTCCCGGGCCGCGAGCAGGGCCTGGCGGGCGAGGTCGACGCCGGACAGCTCGGTGGTCACGCGATCACCGCCCCGGCCGCGTCGCCATCGAGGGCGCGGGCGGCGAGCTCGGGCAGCCGGTTCGACCACCGTGCGGCCGCGGCCTGCCCGGTGCGCGCCGCCTGCTCGCGCAGCTGCTCCACCCGGGTCGCCAGCATGCACTCAGCCACACGCTCCCGGGCGTCATCGGCGGCCCTCGTCGCGGCGGCGACAGCGTCCGCGCCGCCCGGGTTGTGCTGGAACCAGTGGCGGCCCTGCTCGGTCCGGTACGCCTGCCGGGCCTCGGTCTCGGCCTCCTCAGTCCGGCCCAGCATCGCCAGGGCGGTGTCCTGGTACTCCTGCACGGCCTGCTGCGCGGTCTGGAACGCGGTGTACGCGTACGCGCCCTCCGCCGCCCCCGGGTTGGCCTCCAGCGCGGCGACGTCGGTGATCTGCAGGAACTCCTGCCATGCGGCGGAGACGCTGTCGGTGATGGCCGTCCGGGCCCCGGCGGCGACGGCCGCGATGTTGCCCGGGTCGGTCAGGTCGGCGGACCAGGCCGCCGCGAGGAGACCGGCCTCACCGAGCAGCGTCTCGGTCTGACGGCGGTAGCCGCACGCCTCGCACAGCCCGGCCGCCCGCTCCTGCCCGCAGTCCTCGCACGGCTGGGCCTGGCCCACCGCATCAGCAGCAGCCGCGGCCGCCGCTTCGCGCTCCGCCCGCTCCTGGGCAGTCGCGCGGGTCTCCTCCCGGCGGGCCTGCTGTTCGCGGGCCTGCTCACGGCGCCACACGAAGTCCTCCGCCTCCAGGGCGGCCTGCTCGCGCAGCCGCTCCTCGAGGACCCGCCGGCGCTCAGCATCAGCGAGGCCGGGCAGCTCCCGGTCGATGTCCGCACCGATCCGGGCACGGCGGGCACGGCGCAGGTGCAAAACGTTGCCGCAGTTCTCGCAGTCCTCCCCGGTGTCGAGCCGGACCCCGTCGTCGCACTTGCGGTGCGAGCAGGCCGGCCGCTGGGGCAGACCCCGCCCGATCAGCCATCCGTACGGGCCGGTGACCAGGGCCTCGCCGCCGGTCTCCGCCAGCCGGTCGGTGAGCCGGTCGGCCAGCAGCCGCGGCGCACCCTCCGGCGCCACTCCCAGGCCCACCATCTGCGCCAGCTCCGCCTTCGCGGCCGCCTCCACTTGGTCCTGCTGCCAGCCGTTCTTCAGCCGCTCCCACAGCCACGAGACCGGCCCCAGAGCCACCCGCAGACGAAGATCAGCCGGAAGGCCCACCCTCCGCTGCTGCTGCGCCTTTCCACCACCCACGACCTTCAGCCGGCCACCAGCGCCAGCTACGGCAGCGCGCTGCCCCACCCGCTCATCGACCGAGGACTCATTCGGCTTTTCCCCGCGCAGCGGGCCAACCCCGGCCACCGGCGACCCGGTCCCGGCAACGGCGGCTTCGCCGTCGGCGGCCTGGTCCTCGCGTACGCACACGCGCTCCGGCCGACGGCCTTCAGCCCCACGGCCTTCGCCGGAAAAGCCACAATCAAGCTGGAGAGGAACGACGGGAGTAGCCATAGAAGCGTGGTCTGCGTGGAGCTCTGCACTACCGGGACGCTCCTGATCCGCCGGATCTCCGGGGTGCTCAGCACCGCCGATCCCAGACGTACCAAGGGCACCAGCAGCACCGGCCGGAGCATGATCTCCGACTGCACTATCGGGACGCTGCGAAAACACGGCACCGGGCCCCGAAACAGCCTCCACGGGGGCCAGGGTGCGGCCGTACGCGCGGGCCACGGGGAGCAGCATGACCCGGGCCCGGCCGCGCATCCGCGTCGACGTCGCCTTGCGCTGCCGCGCCACGACACCGGCCTCCGTCAGCCGCGCCAAGACCTTCCGCGCCCCCGAGGGCGAGCAGCCCAGCAGCCGGGCCAGCGTCGCCGCTCCCCGCCCCTCCTTGACCTTCACCGAGCCGCCGCACAGCTGCAGCCAGCCCGAGGCCCGGGTGTTCAGCACCATCAGCAGCAGTCCGAGCCGGTCGGTCGCAGCGCCCTTGCCCCGCCGGCCGGCCAGCAGCCCCGGCGGCGTCGGCTTCTTGTTCTCCGGCGTCCAGCCGTGCCCGAACAGCGCCTCACACAGGTGCAGCAGCGTCGCCAGCTCCGCCTTCGTCAGCGCCAACGGGTGCCCCGCTCCCCCGCTCTTACGGGCCTTCCACAGCGGCATGACCAGGCAGTCCAGCCCGGTCGGGTGCCCCTTCGCGTTCCTCTTCTCCTTGGTGTGCACGCCGTCCGACTTCCGCAGCGGCGCCAGCACCCGGCGGTTGACCGTCGACTCGCCCACCCCCAGCCACCGGCCCAGCTCCGCGACCCAGATCGAGGTCTGGTTGTCGTTCTTCTGGCCCTTCGGTGCCCGCGACTTCGCGTACAGCACCACCGCCGCGAGCCTCGCCACGTCCGACTGCCCCGCGATCGACGGATCCGCCAGCAGCGCCCGGACCGCGGCGAGCAGCCGCAGCCGCATCGGGCGACCGAGACGCAGCGGGTCCTCCGGGCCCTTGCTGTCCGGCTTCCCGGAGGCCGGCACCGACCGCAGCGCGGACCGCTGCCCGGGAAGCAGGGCTTCGCCGACGGAGTTGTCGACGTCGTCCCACAGCGGGTGGTCCAGCACGGCCGCCGCCGCGCCCGCGCTCATCGGCCCACCGCCCCGACCGGAGTGGCGGAGACGCCGAGGACCGAGATCTTCTGTGTCGTCATCGGGCTGGTGTACACGCCAAAGCGGACACCTCCCTGAGCAGCCGGAACGCACGATTCGTCATCCACCCGCCGACCCTGCACCAGGCGGCCTGTGGACAGAGGCCGGTGAGCCCCGATCACCCCCGGCGCTCCCGCATGGCGGGCAACAATCTTGGAAACCGTCCCGCCACACGGGATGACGTCCTGCTGCGGCATCTCGTCGACCAAGTTGTCGATGAACTCCGAGCGGGGGTGCATGAGCGGGGCGCCCGGCGCGGCCGCGGCGCTCACCGGTCCACCCGGACGGAGTCGCGGGCGCGGCGCGAAGGAACGGATCATCCGGGGAGCCTGGAGGACCGGACCTGTGGACAGAGTCCGGGCCGCGAGCACGTACAGCCCCTCGCGAGAAGAAGGTGTCCAGATCCGCGACGGTGTGACACCCGTGACCAAAACGTTATGGTGACTAATGCCGCGAACTGCGTAAATGGTGTGGGTGGATCCCGTCGCGCGGGAAGTCCGCGACTCTCGAACTGGGGTGAAACGGGCAAACTCAAGCTGACAGAGGGACACCGGATCGTGCACTATGGCGTTACAACCTTTCAGATTCATGGCCGCACCTCCGCCCGCTACGCGGGAAGGGGCGACTGAGGAGATGTGAGGGGACCGCCCACTCCGTGAGGAGCGGGCGGCCGGACGAAGATCCAGAGGCGAGCCTTTCTTTCCTTGTGGTGATTCGAACGGATGTTTCAGTGGCCTTTGCGGGCCGGTGGAACGGTTTCAGTGGCCTTGGCGGGCCGGTGGAGCAGATCGGTCTTGGCGGACCGAGTGGAGCGACCCGCTTGGGAAGGCGGGGTTTTGCTAGGTGAAGAAGGACCAGCTCGATGAGCTGGAGCTCAGCGGCGGGTGTGAACCGGCGACTGGGCGGCCGACCTGGATGTTGATCTGGTCGGCGACGGGCCGCGCGGGGCCGAAGTGGATTAGCAGTCCACTCTTTTGGCGCGCGCGGTCGATGGCCACTAGGTCATCCCAACCCCCCGAATGCGGCGGTTGGCGTCAGGCTGTCCAGGCGCGCACCCGATGGCGTGATCGCGAGGGTGAAACGGCGCAGCTGCGCATGTAGTTCCGCGCTGGCGGGTAGCCTTCATCCCGCGATCACCTCCCTTAAGGTGCGTCGCCCAACGAGGCCTTAGCCCCGTTCGAGAGCCCCCAGCGGACCATGCCCGGTCTTGGGGGTTCTCGCCGTTATAGATCAAATCTGCGATCACCCTAACCCCCTGTGACGACACATGCGGGGGTCGAAAACGCATTACGCCCGAGAAGTCCTGAATGCCAGAAGTATTGCGGCGTTTGACAGGAAACTCGTCACTGAGGTGGGTCACCCAGTGGGTAAGTCGCTGAGGCTTCATCAGGCCAGCCCGCCCAGGTGCGCGTTGACTTCCCGCGCGGACGCCGCCAGTTCGTGCAGCTCCACGACCGCGACCCCGGCCTCCACCAACTGCTCGTAACCGACGCAGTCGTCGACGAACAGCGACGGCTCCCGCCACGCGATGACCACCCGCGGAATCCCAGCAGCGAGAATCCGTTGCGCGCACGGGGTACGCGGCGAGTGCCGCTGGGAGCAAGGCTCCAGCGTGCTGTAGATCGTCGCCCCGGCGAGGCGCTGGTCGTTCGTCCGCAGCTTCCCGAGAGCGGCCTCCTCCGCATGCTCACGCGGGTCCGCCTCCCGGGAGTACCCGGCCGCGATCTCGACACCGTCCTCGTCGATGATGAGCGCGCCGACCGAGTAGGCACCTGCGGCCGGCGGGCACATCTCCGCAAGGCGGATCGCACGCCTCATCCACTGCATGTCCTGCCACCGGTCGGGCGCGTACATCAGCCGCGCTCCTTCGGCGCGTAGCGGACGAAGACCACGTCGTCGATCGCCCGGACCTCCAGCACCTTCATCCGGGCGGTCGACCCGCCCGGATAGTCGCCAGCACCGAGGAAGCGAGCCGCCTCCGGCTGACCCACCAGCAGCGGCGCGATGGCCAGGTGCACTTCGTCGGCCAGGTCCGCGGCCATGAGCTGGGTGTGGATCGTGCCTCCGCCCTCCACCATCAGCTGCTTGATGCCGCGGCGCCCGAGCTCATCGAGGACCAGGCCCCAGTCGAGGTCCGGCCCGACGCTGACGACGTCGGCGAGGTCCCCGAGCGTCGCGCGGACTTTCTCCACCGCGTCGTCGACAGTGATGACCAGCTTGTCGCCGCCGTGGTGCCAGAATTTCAGGTCGGCGGCAAGGTCGCCGGTGCGGGTGACCGTGACCTTGAGCGGGTAGGCCGGCTTGCCGTCGGCGACGCGCTGGGCACGGCGTTCGGCGCTGTTGACCAGGAGGCGCGGGTTGTCCCGGCGCATCGTGTTCGCGCCGATCAGGATTGCGTCGGACTCCGCGCGGACCTGGTCGACACGGTCAAAATCGGGGGCGTTGGACAGGCGCAGCCGCTCGGGGCTGGTGTCGTCCAGGTAGCCGTCGACCGACATGGCGGCCGACAGCACGACGTACGGGCGGGCAGTCATCTGCTCAGGCTTCCGTTTCTGTCTCGTGGAAGAGGGTGGAGTCGAAGTTGGCACGGAACTCGGACACGACCGGCTCGCGCTGCCAGGGGATCAGGGCTTTGTCGAGCCGGGCCAGCTCGTTCGTGATCCGGCCGGAGCCGGTGTCCTCCGCCACGGTCAGCGCGTGCATCCCGATGGCGGCGGCCTGCTCCGGGGCGCGGGCACCGGCAAGCGCCACGGCCTGCCGCGCCATGTAGACGCCGCGGTCACGGTGGTAGCCGTCGGGCATCATCCGGATCGCAGCGCCGAACGCGTCCGCGGCCTGGTCGTGCTTGCCGAGAGCCTCCAGGCCCTGGGCGCGGTGGACCTCCACGTACGACGCGTTCAGCCACACGCCCCACGGGGTGGGGTCGGCGGTGGCGCCATCGAGGGCGTTGCGGACATCGTCGATCGCCCGCTCGCTCTCATCAGCGTCACCGCGCAACGCGTGCCCGTACGCCTCGTAGGTCCGGGCCACAGCGGCGAGCCGGCTGCGCGGCCGCGCCATCCGCTGGGCGGCTTCGGCGAGGTCGACCACGTCGACCAGGTCCGCGGTGTCGCCAGCGAGCTGGGCCTTGCGGGCCATGACGTATGTGCTCAGGTCGTCGTCTCCGACGGTGTTCGACCACTGCATCGCCCGGTCCAGCCAGTACGACGCCGCCTTCGGGTTGCCCAGGTCCTGGTAGAGCCAGGACAGGAACTCGCCGTACTGCGTCTGGAGCTCCATCAGGTCGCGCCGGTCGGCGCCCTTCGCGTCCCGCCGGATCTCCTGAATGACCTGGAGGTGGTCGCGCGTCGCGCTGATCGCGTGCCGGGGACCGAGAAGGTTGTCGTTGTCGATCAGCAGGCGGCGGGTGAGACGCAGATGCTCCACCGGCGTCGACCCGTACGCCGACGCAGCCCGCGCCTTGCGTACCAGGCCCGGCACGGCACCCGAATCCGCCAGCGCCGGCGAACCGATGCCGACTGCGGCCGCAGCCCCCAGCCCCACTCCGCTGCGCAGCAGCGCACGCCGATTCATAGCCACCCAGACCACCGACCCATCACGTAGACGACACGGGACCGAGATCCCCTCGTCCGACGCTGCCTGGTCGGGCATGGCCAGGGCCAGATCCACCGACGACTTGGCCACATGAACCGGCGAATTGGCCACATGGCCACGCTCGTCACCGATGCGCTCCCACAGCCGGAACAACATGCCGTTCGCGCCCAACGCGCCGTCCAGCAGAGCCGCTTGCTCGCGGGTGGCCATCCGCTCGGCACGCTCGAATCGTCCCAGGTGGGAATGGTCGACCATGGCTCGCTTCGCCAACACGCGGAGGCTGAGACCGCGTAGATTCCGCAGCTCGCGCAGCTCGTAGCCCCAGTTGTGCAGGGGCGATACCCAAGGCGTGAGCTCCCGTGGTTTCTGTGCCATCCCCGCCCCAATCCTGTGGCTGATGTGGCCAGTTCACCCGGCCACATGTCAGATCTGGAACTGCAGCTCCCCCGGGCTTAGAACCGAACTGCACGCAATCAAGTTCGGTCAGGGAGGTGGTGCTCAGTGCTCGTCTTCGTCGTCGTCCACATCCGAGAGGCGCGCGCTGGAGTGCCGGCGGATGCTGTAGCCGATCTCGAACTCTTCGGCGCTCATCCGGGTGTCGTTGAGTTCGAGGACTTCTCCGCTGGGAGAGGCCGCCACACGTACGACACGCAGGAGGGGAACGCCGACGTCGGCGGGCAGGTTGAGGGCTTCGGCCTCTTCGGGGGAGGGCATGCGGGCCGAGACGCCCTCACTCCAGCGCAGAGGCCGGTGCCCCATCTCTTCCAAGCGGTCGTAAATGCCGCCGGGGCCGGTGTCGGCTTCGGCGAGTTGAGTGCCTCGGGCGACGTCGGCCGGCAGGTAGCTGGTAGCCAGCTGTTTGGGTTTCCTGCTCTCGGGATCGCCCATCACGCGGTCGCGAATGAGGACCTCGGACCCAGTGCTGAGGCCCATCAGGGCTGCAAGGTCGACGGGGACGATGCCCCAGCGCACGGAGGGCGGCTCCAGGGCTACCCAAGGCTGCGCGGCCGGGTCGAAGTAGTAGCCGATCTCGTCCCGGAAGACCTGACGCGACCGGGTGATGCGCTGCTTCTCCGGACGCTCGCGAACGATGGTGCCTCTGCGGCGGACCGCCACCACCAGGCCCTCCTGCTCCAGAAGGGCGATGGCGCTGCGCACCGTTTGGTAACCGGCGCCGTATGTCGTCTGGAGCTCAGTGAGCATCGGCAGCTTGTCGCCCGGCATGTACCGCCCCACGCTGATCTGCTGTCGCAGGTCAGCGGCGATGTCGCGGTACGAGACGGGCATCGGAGCCACCTTTCGAAGTGCTGCGTGGTCTTGATTCTAGGGCTAGCTCTATCAGTCGGCGACGGCTCAGCACAACCGCCCGACACGAATAGAGCTATCGCTATTGACTCCACGCCGTCGCGTGGTCTCTACTAGGCGATAGCGATAGCCCTAACGCAGTCGAGTGGGGCTACGCACTCGCACCACCGCAGTAGATCGCCACCTCGGTGGCACCGGAGTCTTTGCACCATGAGGCACCACTAACTCCTCCGGACTTGAGCCTTCGGCTCAGGGGTTTGCTGCGTGAAGTCCGCAGCGCTGATGCGTTGTCCGTCCTGCGGGACCCCGGCCTAGCCGGATGTCCTGCAGAGGCGGAGAGCACACCCGCGACGCACCCACCGTCCGCTCCGTCCGTGAGGAGTTCACATGTCTGTTGTCGCCACCGCCGAGCGCACCGCCCAGGAGCGTGTCCGGCGCACCCGCTCCCGTCACCGCAACCGCAATGAGCTGGACCCGATCCGTATCTCCCACATCGCCACGCACGAGTACGACCTGGACCCGGCCTGCATCTCGCTGGTCTGCCCGTCCTGCCGCACGTGGGTCCCGATCAACCGTCCGAACGGGCAGCCGGGCCGGACGAAGCTGGTGCCCCATCACACGGAGAAGGCGGGCACCGCCAACGCGGTCGTCTGCAAGGGCGGCAGTCACCGTCGGGTCATCATCGACGTGGATGTCGAGCGGTGGCGTCGGCGCCTGGCGGAGGGCCTCGCGGAGACCAACGGCCGCAGCGTGAACCGGGTGACCCGGAAGCCGAAGGTCGAGGTCGCCCCGGCCGTTATGCAGATCCTGTCGCCGCTCCTGGACGCGAAGGCCGTGCTCAAGACGTACGAGGCGCACACCAGGAACTGCGTGACCTGCGCTCCCTCCGGCCGCACCCGCTGCGCCGACGGAAGCCGCCTCGCTCACCTGGTCGCGCACAAGCGCCGCACCGAGCCCGCCCGCCGCGCGGCACTCACGGTCCGCGAGGACCTGGCGGAACAGCGCGAGCAGAGCCTGTGGCTGCTGCGCGAGCTCAAGTGGGCGTCGACCGCCGACTCGGTCCGCCGGGCCGACCTCCAGCGGGCCCACGACGCGCTGGTCGTGACCCTCCAGGCGCTCACTCCGAAGAAGGCCGGCGGCCCGCAGCTGAACGACTGGGAGCGCGCCGACCTCATGAGCGCGATCACGCTGCTCGCGACGAGGGTGGAGCAGCTCAGCCAGTAGGACCGCCTCACGAACGCCCACGGCCCCGGCCTCCCCGACCAGCGCGGGGAGGCCGGGGCCGTGGCTGCTCGTACGGCGGCCAGAACGGCGACAGCCCCAAGGACTAGGGATCCCGGGGCTGTCCAGGACCGACTGGAGGACCTGATGCAGATCAGCATGACACGCACCGCCCCGCGGCCGACCGCCGGGATCGTCGATGACATCGAGCGCGAGGACGACTCCAAGGGCTACGAGCCCGAGGACGCCTTCCACGTCGACATCGCCCTGTGGGTCCTGCCCAACGCCGCTGCACTTCCCGCCGGTTGGGTGGTGATGGCGTGATCACCAGCCTCACCGACGCCGAACGCGAGGCGCTCTCGCAGAAGAACGCGGAGCAGAACAAGCGGTCGGAGGCCAACCGCCGATGACCGCCCGCCAGACCGACGACCTGTACGTGCGCTACATGAAGGCGTTCAGCGACTCCACCGAGCACACCAGCGGCTGCGCGGCTTGCCAGGCCGACCAGCGGTGTGGGGCCGGGGAGCCGGTCCACGAGCGGTTCGCCCGGCTCCAGGACGCCTACAACGCACGCCAGTCCAAGCAGCGCTGAACCCGGCACTGCCCGTCGTCCCCGCGCCTTTCCGGGCGGGGCCGGCGGAGAGCGCCGGGAGCTCCCGCCCGCTTCGGCCAATCGGCCGCCACAACACGCAACAGCCCCGGGGCGGCTACCCCGGGGCTGTCTCTTCGCTTCGGACCTTCTGGGAGGCCCTGATGAACCGCTCCATCGTACGCACCAGCTACGCCCCCTCCGCCGATCTGCCGGTCAACACCGACTGGCGCGGCCTCGGTTCCTGCACGCAGGAAGACCCTGAGCTGTTCTTCCCCATCGGCAACACCGGCCCGGCGCTGCTCCAGATCGAGGAGGCCAAGGCCGTCTGCCGCCGCTGCCCCGTGATGGAGACCTGCCTCCAGTGGGCGCTGGAGATGGGCGAGGACGGGGGCGTCTGGGGCGGGCTCAGCGAGGGCGAGCGCCGGGCTATGAAGCGCCGCGCCGCCCGCAACCGGGCCCGCAACGCGGCCTGACCGCTTCCCGTCCGACGGGAGCGCCGGGCAAATCGCCGCCCGCCCCGCAGCACCGCCGCACATCGGCCGCCCGCACCCCGGGCGGCCCCGTTGTACCGCCTCCAGCTCCTGGTGACAGTCCAGGAGCGACACCACGAAGGAGAACCCGATGGCCGGGATGTTCGCCCGCATGCTCAGCCCGCTTCGCCACATCGACGCCGACCCGGACGAACTGGTCCGTGAGGCGCACCAGCTGCTGAGGCGGGCGGAAGAGAATCACGGCGTCTGGCCTGCGATGTCCGCGTACACGGGCATGGCGAGCGTGAAGATACAGCTCGCTCAGTACCTCAAGGAGCACCGCGACTGATGTCGCACCTCGCGCTACCCGCCGCGGCCCCGGCCGGAGTCCACCTCCGCGCCGGGGCCGGCGGTTCTCCCGCTCCGCCACCGCCGACCAGGCCGTGGCGGAGCCGGAGAGCCGGAACGGCTCGGCAAAGCAAAAGAGGCCCCGGCAAGGGGGCCTCTCCTTTGTTCTCGCGATCCGCTGACAAGGAGCGATTCGCATGGCCAACGCTACCAGCGGGGGTGACCGGTGAGTACAACCGCAGCCCCGGCTCCCGCCAAGACGACGGACGACACGTACGCGGCGCGCGGCTCGCTCGCGCCCCTGCTGGCCACGGTCATCGCCGTGGCCGCCACCGTCCTCGCCCTGTTCGACCTGTTCGCGAACGGCCTGTGGCCCACCTGCCTGCACTTCGGTGTCGGCCTCGCCGTGTTCGGCGCGGTCCGGCTGTGCGTGGGCCTGGCCCTGGACCCGTTCATCCCGACCGACGACCCGGAGATCAGCACATGACCGCCGTCGACTTCCGCAAGCCCGACGTGATCCGCCCGGACGGCGACGACGACCCGCACTCCTGGGACGTCCCCGGCCCGGCCGACCACCCCGACCACAACGACGTCCAGGAGCCGGAGCACGACACCGCACCGGAAGCCGGCCCCACGCCGGACGGCGACCCGCGCACCATGCGGCTGATCGCCGTCTTCGCCGGAGTCGGCGGCCTGGTGCTCGCCGGGATCGGCTTCACCGGCTCGTACAACACCCTGCGCCACCTCGCGGAGAGCAAGGACTTCGGCACCTTCTCCTACGTCTTCCCCATCGGGATCGACGCGGGCATCCTCGTGCTCCTGGCGCTGGACCTCTTCATGATGCGCAAGCGGATGCCGATGCCGATCCTGCGCTGGGCGGCCCACGGGCTGACCGCCGCGACGGTGGCGTTCAACGCCGCAGCACCGAAGGGGCCGTGGACGGACGACCCGCTCGCGTCCTCCATGCACGGTGTCATCCCGGTGCTGTTCATCGTCGCGGTGGAGGCCGCCCGCCACTACATCGGCCGGATGGCCGACCTGCTGGCCGGCGCCACCCCGCTCGGGTCGGTCCCGCTGACCCGGTGGATCCTCTCCCCCGTGGTCACTCCCCGCCTCGCTCGCCGGATGCGGCTCTACAACCTCCCGTACAAGGTGGTCGCCGCTCAGCACCAGCAGCTGCGGATCTACCGCGAGGGCCTGCGGCAGAAGTACGACGACAACGAGACGTCGTGGCGCAAGGCGGCATCGGCGAACGAGATGCTGCCGTTCAAGTTGGCACCCTTCGGGTTCAGCGTGGAGCGTGCCCTCGGGGTGCCGCTGGTGGAGGAGACCAAGCGGATCGAGAGGGAGGCCCAGGCCGCCGTTCAGCGTGCCGAGGCCGAGATTCAGCGAGTGAAAACCGATGTTCAACTCGGGGGCGCTCGCATTCAGGCGGAGGTCGACAAGATCCGCGCCGAGGGTCAGCTGAAGATCGCCCGAGCCGAAGCGGAACGGGAGGCTCAGGCGGAGATTCAGCGAGCCGAAGCGGACTTTCAACTCCGCGAGGCCAAGCGTCAGCACGCGCTCAAGCTCTCCGGAGACCAGGCCGCAGCCGAAGCGCAGGAGCTCGCCGACGAGACCGAGAAGCGCCGCACCCTCGCCCAGATCGAACGGGAGAAGGTGCAGGCCAGTTGGGGTCTGGAGAAGCAGCAGATGACCACGCAGGCCACCGAGCACGAGCGTCGGATCCAGGCCGATTCCGCCGCCCGCGCCCAGCGCGACGAGGCCGCCCGCAAGGCAGGCATCGCGGAGCAGGAGCAGCGCCGGGTGGAGGCCGAGGTCGCGACGAGGAAGGCCCTCGAAGAGGCCGCTGAACACGAGCGGAGGGAGGCTGAACACCGCGCCGCGACGGTGAACAAGGCCCTGGAGGCGCAGCGCGGCACCGAAGAGATCGCCGCCTCGAAGGTCCGGGAGCAGGTCGCGATCGAGGAGGCGGCTGAGCGCCGGGCGCGTACCGCTGAACACGAGGCGCGTGCGGTTGAAGCCGCCGCCCTCGCCCGCATGACCCAGGTCGACTGGGACGTGCAGCGGGTCGCCGCGATGATCCAGGCGCGGGGCGAGCACGCGGTCACCGTCCGCGTCATTGCCGACGAACTGGGCATCTCCACCGGCTCCGCGCAGGACCGCAAGACCAAGGCCGTCGAACTCCTCAAGGGCGGCCGCAACGAGGCTCCGCAGCAGGCCGCAGCCTAAGCGGAACCTGATCCGAGGGTTCTCCTGGCACCCACAGTCGTCCCCCGCAGCACGTCTTCGGCTTCCCGCCGGCGGCGGTGCTGCGGGGGTCGGCCGCGGCCGCCAGGCCGACCGCGTCACCCGTCCTAACCAGCACGATCCGGCCCGAACAGCGGCCCGGAAAGCACCATTTGCACCCCCGACCCCGCCGTTTACGGAAAGTAGCGGCGAGGCGAGGCGACGCGAGGCGACGCGAGGGGGAAACCCCCTCCCAGCCCCCTGCTGCGCCCTCCAACCGGGGGTTGCGGGGGGTCTCCGCCCTCGCCTCGCGTCGCCTCGCTTCGCCTCTCCGCTACTCAATGTAAGGAGATTCGTCGTGGCAGACACCGCGACCGCGCCCCCGGACACCACCACCGGCGGCACCACCACCGAGGGCACCGACACCGCCGAATACACCGTCGTCACCGAGCCCCCGGAGACCACCGACCCGGCGCCGGAGCAGAAGAAGACCAGCCGCGGACGCCCCCAGGCGCTGCCTCTCCTCGTCCACGGCACCAACGCAACCGGAATCGCCACGGGCGTCGCTTACGCGGTCGCCGGAGTGCCCGGACTCATCGCCGCCGGGGCTGCCGGAGTGGCCGTCGCCGCTGCCGCGCTGGCCGGCCGCAAGAAGCGCTCGAAGGTCTCCGCCGCCCGCAAGGCCGCTGCCGCGAACCGCTCCGGTGGCGGCTCCGGCCGGACCGGTGGGGGCGCGGGCAAGGGCGGTCTGCTCGGACGCGGCGGTGGTCGCGGCCGGGGAGGCGGCGCTGCCGGTGGTGGCGGCCGGATGAACGGACGCGGCGGCCGGTTGAACGGAGGCGGCGGCCGGTTGAACACCGGCACCGGCACCGGAGCAGGGCGGGGTTCCGGCGGCGGCCGTCACGCCGCAGGCGGCGGGTCCGGTCGCGGCCCCGGCGGCAGCGGCGGGTCCGGGTCCGGGAAGAGCGGGCGCGGCCTGGGCGGCCTGCTCGGCAAGGGCGCCGGCCGTGGAAAGGGCGGCCTGGGCGGCGGAGGCACCAGCCCCGGCGCCAACACGCCCAAGGGCGGCGGCGGCAAGAACGGAGGAGGCAAGAACGGAGGAGGCGGAAAGGCCGGCGCCGGTCAGCAGTCCCGTACCGGCAAGGCGTGGCAGACCCTCAAAGGCTGGGGCAACAAGATGCGCCGCAACAACGGCGCGGGCACCGGCAGCTCCGGCGGATCATCCGGCGGCGGGAGCGGCTCCGGCTCCGGTTCCGGTTCGGGCGGCAAGGGCACCACCACCCCGGCGAAGTCCCGCCTCGGTCGCGCGATGCAGAAGATGCGCGGCTGGGCGGGCAAGCTGCGCCGCTCCAAGAAGGGCAAGGGCGGCACGCCCAGCGGCACCGGCAAGACCGGCAAGACCGGTTCGACGTCGGGCCGCCTGTACCGGATGCGCCGCGTCGCCGCCCGCAAGCTCGGGCACTGGGCGCGCTGCGCCGGAGCCGGGTTCCTCGCCGGACTCGCCGGGCTGCTCACACTGCCGCTGGGAATCCTGTGGGGCACCTGGCGCCTGATCACCAACCACCGCGACCCGCTCGCCGGGTTCGCGTTCCCCGTCCGTATCGCCGGACGGATCTGGCGGTTCTTCTTCCGCCGCTCCAAGGCCCGCCACGACAAGGAAGCCAAGGCGGACACGCTCAACCTCACCGTGAACGACCCCCGAAAGGACACCGATCCCGTGACCGGACCCACTCTCGCCGCTGGCAGCAGCGTGCTGGACGGCAACAACTCCAAGTTCGCTCTCGCCATGCGGGCGACGCACTCCTCCTACACCGGCTACAGCCCGACCAGCATGATGGAGGTCGCAGCCGAGTACGCGGGCCTGCCCAACGGCATCCGCGCCGCGGCGATGGCCGTGCAGCAGATGGCCGTCAACTCCGACCAGAAGTACCCGTGCAGCAAGCGGGCCGTCGCCAAGCTCTCCGAGGCGTTCCAGCGGCTGGTCAACGCCGCTTCCCGCGCGGACGGCATGGTCGCCTTCTTCCGCTACGCCCACGCGTTCGACATCGAGCGGATCGTCGCTCCGAGGACGAACGAGTTCATGTGGAACGTCACCCCGACCGGGTCGTCCGCGAGCGAGGGCGCGATGTTCATGCCGGGCCGGATCGAGTCCGGATGCGTCCTGATGGCCGTGCTCTACCGGACCTTCGAGCCGGTCCACATGATGCAGGTCGGATCCGAGTACCAGGGCATCTCCTACGGTCTGGCCGCCCTGGCCGACGCCATCCAGGCCCTGCACCAGCGCACCCGTGACCAGTACCCGGTCGACGACCGCATCACCGACGAACTCGGCACGCTGGTCCAGATGATCCGGGCAGCGGCCGACGACGCCGACATGGCCGCGAAGCTGTTCATCGAGGACCACCGGCTGGAGATCAGCCACAACACCAACCCCCGCAAGGGCCCGGCTGCCGAGTCCATGTGGAACACCCCCCGCTGACCCTGCGACCCCAGCACGACCCGCACCACCAGGAGCCGGTGGCCGCCCCCGAACCCCGGGGCCGGCCACCGGCTCCCTTGCTGCCTATTCACCTTGTTGCTGATCCCACGCCCCTCTTCCTGACCAGGACGGAGAACCTCCCCATGTCGATGCGTCACTGGGACTGGTCGCTGCCCAGCGGCCACAACACCTTCCTCGGATACGCCAGCGAGACGGCCGTCTCGATGGTGATGCTCGCCCCGATCACCGGACTGCCGTGGCAGGCCGCCGCCGTCACCCTGGGCGGCGCGTCCGCGGCCGGTGTCGTTCACGACCTGCGCGAGGGCACCACGCCCGGCACCCTCACCACCCGCGCCCTCACATGGATCACCGCATCCGGGTGGGCGTCCTGGGCGCTGGCGACCGCGCCCCTCACCCCCACCGGCTGGGCGAGCGGCCTGGGACTGGCCGCCGTCGGCATCGCCGCGAACGCGAGCGCGACCCGCTCGGAGGCCACCCGCTCCGAGCGCAAGCGCCTGCTCAGGCTGCGCCGCGAGTCGGTCGGCATCCTGCGCGACTGGGAAGACCGCATGGCGCGCGTCGCCCGGATCGAGAAGTGCCAGGGCAAGGACGTGCAGCACTGGCCGGAGAAGGTCGGCTACACCGTAGAGATCGACCTTCCTGCCGGCGGCACCACCGCCGACGACCTGGGCGGCTACGGCCCGAAGTTCGCCGCCGACATGCGCCTCGCCGACGGCTGCGGCGTCGAGATCTTCCCCGGCGCGAACCGCGGCACGATCCTGATCGAGGTCACCCTCCAGGACGTCATCAGCCAGGACATCAACTACCCGGAGGACTTCACCGAGCTGACGCTGACCGAGCGGTTCCCCTTCGGCCTGCACCGCAACGGCCAGAAGGCCCTCGGCAGCCTCTGCAACGACTGCGGAATCCTGATCGGCGAGACCGACGCGGGCAAGACGAACACCCTGCGCGTCGTCACCGCCCAGCTCGCCCGGATGCCCGACGCGCTGATCTGGGCCATCGACATCACCGGCGGCGGCGTCGCCCTCCCGTGGATCACCCCGTGGGCCACCGAGGGCCTCGCGTCCGCACCGGTCGTCGACTGGATCGCGCACACCGAGGACGAAGCCCGGCTCATGCTCAAGATGGCCGGGGAGATCATCGCCGCCCGCAAGGCGGGCTACCAGCAGCTGATGCGGGAGAAGAAGACCGACAACAAGCTGCCCATCAGCCACGAGATCCCCGGCATCGTCATCATCTGCGACGAGACCGCCTCCCTCCCCTTCGACATCAAGGAGGGCCTGGACAAGGTCGCCGAAGAAGGCCGCGCGATGCGCGTACGGCAGCTGATCTGCGGTCTGCGCGCCACGCAGGACGTCGTCACCGCCACCATGAAGATCCAGGCGAAGTGGCGCGTCGGCATGACCGTCTCCGACGCGGAGGAGCTCGCGTACCTCTTTCCCGGCTACATCAAGATCGACCCGAAGGACGCACCCGTCGCGGGCGCCGGGTGGACGATGCACACCCGCCTGGGGCCCAAGAAGCCCACCGCGATGAAGGTGTGGCGCCTGGTCGACGAACTCACCGACAAGATCTGCGCCGCCACGGCCGCCCGCCGGCCGCGGCTGGACCAGCTCTCCGCAGAGGTGGAGAGCGGCGCGTTCTACCCGCAGCGGTGGGCGCGCACCCTGCCGGACCTCTACAAGGGCCAGACGCTCACCGAGTCCGCGCAGCACGCCATCGACAACGCCGGGGAGATCATCGACGCCTCCACTCTGCTCGCCTCCGACCCGGCCCCGGCCGGAACGACCAGTCCCACCGCGCCGGCCCCGGCCGCCGCAGTGCCGGAGGGCTTCGAGGGGTTCGGCGGCGCGGCGGAGCTGTTCGCCGCCGTCACCGCCAGCATGGATCCGACCGCCGGGCCGATCGCCGTGCCCGCAGGCCCGGCCCCGGCACCCGCCGCCGTTCCGCTCCCGCGCCCGACCCGCCCGGTCGACCCGCGCGAGAAGGGCTGGGAGCTCCTGGTCGCCGCCGGTGAAACCGGCTACACGCCCAAGCTTCTGCACGAGGCGCTCCAGCAGCTCCTGGGCGATGCCGTCCCGGCACAGCGCACGGTCGGCGGCTGGCTGCAGACGTGGGCCAAGGACAGCAAGGCCGTCAAGGACGACTCCGGGCAGTACACCCGCTACGTCGCCCGCGAGGCCGCCGCCCAGCAGGACAGCACCACTCCGGCCACCCCGGCCGGGGAGGCCGCGATGGTGCTTCCCGAGGGCGCGGACGGCGCTCTGGTCCTCCAGGCGGTCGAGCTGATCGTGTCCACCCAGTTCGGGTCGACGTCGATGCTCCAGCGCAAGCTGCGCGTCGGCTTCGTCCTCGCGGGCCAGCTGATGGACTTCCTCCACCAGCTGGGCATCGTCGGCCCCTCCGACGGCTCGAAGGCGCGCGAAGTCCTGGTCTCGACTGAGGACCTGGAGGTGGTAATGATGAGGTTGGCCGACGAACTCGGTTTCAGCGCCCGTGACTTGGGCGCCATGGGCCTCACGGCCGCCACCGCTTCGCACACCAAGGAGTGACCATGGAGACAGCCGATGAGGAGATCGGGCGCCTGGAGTCCGAACGGCACGGCTACAGCGAGACCTTCAAGAACACCCACGAGGCCGACGCTGTCACCCGCGCGCACCTCCAGTCGGAGATGGACCGGCGCACCTCGCGGATCCAGGAGCTCCAGCAGCACCAGCCGCTGGGGTTCTTCGCCCGCTGGGGACTGCGCGCCGCCGCGATCGCAGCGGTCTGGGGCGCGTTCGAGTTCGGCCCGTGGTGGATGAAGATCGGCCTCGGTCTCCTCGCCGCGTTCCTCGCCTTCTACAGCCTCGGCTGACCCCGCCGCACCGCCCCACGGCCCGCCCCCGGGCCACCCAGGACCCGCCCAGCCACCCCGGCAGGGCGGGTCCTTCGCGTTCCCCTCCCCCTGCCAAGGAGCATCCCGTGGAACCCCGCGACCTCACACTCACCGAATACCAGCAGGCAGCACCCGCCCCGTCGACCCCCGGCATGCCGACCGCCGGACTCCCGTACGACGGCCTGGAGCAGATCTGGGCCCTGGT
>NZ_JAPVLS010000064.1:1850-25431 GCF_027158125.1 Streptomyces sp. H39-C1 | reverse complement strand
TTCCCACCGATGAGGCGTACATGGCGCGCGTCTACGACCTGGTGCGCAGGGAGGAAGCCCTCAACTACCTCCGGGCGCAGTACCAGCAGGGCGCCCTCGCCCCGGCCCCGACCTACGCGCAGGTCATGGCCCCGGCCCCAGCGCCCGCACTCCCGCCCGCCGTCCCGGCCGCGCCGCAGCACACGGTGCCGGCCTTCGTGTGGAAGTACAGCGCCCTCGCCCTCTCCACCGGCGGCGGGATCGCGCTCGCCGGAGTCGGCATCGGAGCCGCGGCCCCGACCCTCGCCCAGCTCCCCGCCATCCTCACCGCGACCGGCCAGGCCGTGATGAGCCTGGCCGGGCTTTTCGTGCTGGTCTGCCTCGCCCTCGCCGTACGCGGAGCCTCGCGCGGCAGCGGCGGGAGCGGCACCACGGTCAACATCCGCAAGGCGGTCTTCCGGCGCAACAAGTTCCACGGATGAGCCGGGCCGCCTGCCTCGCCCCCGCCTCGCCCACCCGGGCGCCGGGGACGGGGCAGGCCGCCCGGCCCGCACCACCCACCCCGCCTCTACAAGGAGCAGCATCACCTTGGCACCCAACGACCCCACCCCGACCGCCGACAACGACCGCCCGACGACGAAGCCGAAGCCGAAGCAGGCCCGGTTCGCCGAAATCCGCGCCTGGTGGACCGAGGCGTGGGACGAGGGCGGCACCCTCCACGAGATGTGGGAGGACGTGCGGCGCGCACCCGACGCCGGATGGCACGGCATGGCCAACTGGATCAAGGCCCTCGCCGCCATCGCCGCGTTCTCGTTCGTCGTCCTGCTCTTCAACGGCGCCACCGAGGTCCTGCTGGACACCGCGCACCGCATCCTCACCGCCGTGCCGCACGCCCAGGTCGGCAACAACACCTCCACCGGTGTGTGGGCCACGATCGACAACCCGGTCCGCTCCTATATCGCCGCCCACTCCGTGGGCCTGCCGATCAGCGCCTCCACCGTCTACACGCTGTGGCAGTTCACCGGCCTGTTCTCCCTGATCGCCGGATTCGTCACCCGCAGCAACGGGGTGCGGCTCACCTGGTCGTGCTGGGGGTTCGCGGGCATTGCGATGGTCTGGACGACCACTCCGGACGCCTCGCGCACCGTCGCCACCGCCATCGCCGTCCTCGCCTGGACGATCGCTTCGGCTTTCGCGATGCGCGGGCTGAACCTGCGCCCCCGCGTGTTCGCGAACGTCACCACCGGTGCCCCGCAGATCACCGTCCAGCCCCAGATCCACATCCCCGCCCAGCCCGACGGCGGCACCCCGGACAACATCCGCCAGCTCAACCGCTGATCCGGTCGCTCCGCCTGGCCACCGGCACCGCCGCCCACACCCGGGCGGCCGGCTGCCGGTGACCGGACAGGCCGACCGGCCTACACGCTCAACCCGCGCCCGCCGCCCCGAACTCGAGGCGGCGGGCGCATCCACGTCACCGACACGGAAGGGTTCATCGTGCTCATCCCCCGGCCCCGCCGCAGGATCGGCCGCCCGCGGCCCACCACCCCCGGCCCCCGCTACCCGCTGCCCCAGCGCCGGCTTCCCGGGTCCTGGAGCAGGTGATGGCCGACCAGGACCAGGACCTGGTCGACGTCGACCTGAACGACCCCGACGACGGCTCGATACCGGTCTTCCGGTGGAGGCAGGCCGGACGCACGGAGCTCGCGACCCGCCGCCAGCTGCGCGACATGGGGCTGCGCCCCGGCGGCCACGAGCCCGTCGCCCGGATCGAATGCCGCCGTGGCACGCGCTTCGCGTGGCTGTACCGGATCGACCTGGCGAAGCCGAAGATCCCGATGACCTTCGCGAAGGAAGTCGCGCTCGACAAGGCGATGGCCGCGCGCCAAACCTGCCCCGGCCCCTGCGGCCGACGCTATTTCCACTGCCTTCCTCTCAAGACCCTGGGGTCCTGTTTGGAGTGCTTCGACGGCACGCCCGCCGACCCTTCCGCCTACTCCGCTCCCCCCGCCAAGCACCTGCTTGCCGCCTGAACCGAGAGGACCACCGCCATGAGCACCGCCATTCGCGCCTCCGCCTTCACCGAGCCCGAGCGCCCCAAGAACCTCCAGATCCGGTTCATCACCATCGGCGGCAGCTACGTCGACGTCACCGGCCTCGGAGAGCACTTCAAGAACAACTGGAAGTGCCACGGCTGCAAGGACACCTCCCGGTTCCCGGAGGAGGACTACCTGTTCAGCATCCGCGAGAAGGCCAACGCCCACGCCGCCGCCTGCCGCGCCATCCCGCTGACGTGAGCGCCCGCGACAACGAGGTCCTGGTCCTCGCCTGCGAGGACGACCCCCGCGCCGAAGGCCGCGTCGGCTACGTCCTGGACGAAGTCCCGCCCGGCGAACTCACCGACTTCCGCTGGACCGTGGCCGGGCTCGGACTCTTCATCGGCAACGTCCTGTGCGACGACGACGAACTCGAATGGCTCTGACCACCGCCCCCGACCGGAGCCCGGCCGGGGGCGAAGGCACCACGGGGCGACCGCAGCATCGGCAAAGAGGCCGGCCGCCCCGAACACTCCTGCACCCCGAATCCGAGATGAGGAGCACACCCAGCATGACCGATCGCCTCCGCACCATCGAGGGCCTCGCCCTGGCCGCCGCCCTGATCGCCGTCTTCGACGGAGTCCACAGTTTCGGGGACCAGTTCGTGCAGAACTCGCACGACGCTTCGACCAAGGGCATGCACGGCTCCCACCTGGTCTACAAGAGCGACGGCTCTCCGGTAGAGGAGAACCCGTGGCGGCACGGCAAGGAGGGCCGCACCTGCTCCGCCAGCGCGTACGGGCGCCGCTCGGTGAGCCGACACGTCGCCAGCTATTCCGCCGTGCAGCTCACTTCGGCGCTCGCACTCACCCGCACCGTCGGCTACCGCGTCCCCGCGGCCGCGCTCCTGACCGGCGCCGCGATCAATGCGATCACCCACGGAATCCTGGACCGGCGAGACCCGCTCCTGTGGCTTGCCGAGAAGGCGGGCAAGAGCGGCTACATCAAGCACGCCACGGTCGTACGCAAGCAGGGCGGCGAGGGCACCGCGTACCCCGAGCCCGTGCAGGACGCCTCCGGTCCCGGCACGGCGCTGATGGAGCTGGACCAGTCGGCCCACCGCGTGATTGGCGTAGCCGCCGCCCTGGTCACCACTTGGATCACCCTGCGGAAGGGACACCGCCGGTGACCCCCGCCGCCCGCACCCGGTTGGAGCGCGTGCGCGCTTCGGCGGGGATCGTGAAGCTCGCCGTCCAGCAGATCGAGGACGAACTGGGCGGACCGATCGACGCCGAGCTCCTCGCCGGGACGATGCGCGAGTTGTTCGACGAAGCCTTCCCGCAGGACGGCGTCTTCGGCTCACTCAGCCAGCTCCTGACGATGGCCTCCCGCGCCGCCGCTCTCACCCCGCTGGACGGCGAGGACTCCGAGTCCGCCGCCTGCGCGATCGAAGAGGCCGCGGCCTTCGTCGCCGACTCCGCCGGGATGCGCCTGCACCTGGCCACCTCCACCCTCCACCCGCAAGGAGAACGCGCATGAAGACGACCTTCACCGGCACGATGCAGCCGCTCGACACGACCATCCCCGACCCGGCGCTCATCGTGATGATCGGGGCATCAGGCAGCGGGAAGAGCACCCTCGCCAGTACCTGGCCCGACACGCAGGTCCTGGAGCTCGACATCTTCCGGGCGATGGTCTCGGACTGCGCCGGCGACCAGTCGGCCACTCCGGCCGCCGCCGCCCTCCTGCACACCGCACTGGAGGCCCGCCTCGCCCGCAGGCTCACCACGGTCATCAGCGCGACGAACACCGAGGCCCACATCCGCAAGGGCCTGTTGGACGTCGCCCGCGCCCACGGCATGCCCACCGTCGCACTACTCGTATCCACCCCGGCCGACGTGTGCGTCAAGCGGCAGGCCGATCGCGACCCGGCCCGCGCGGTGCCCGAGGACGTCGTACGCCGCCAGCACGCCGAAGCCGTCACCGCCTTCTCCGGCCTGCGCGGTGAGGGCTTCGACCACGTCGTGTTCGCCGACAACATCCACCGCCTGGAGCCGCTGCTGAAGCGAGCCAGCGACACCCGCCGCCGCGAGTTCGGCTGGGACGGCGGCGATGGCCTGGGCGCGCTGCTCCTGGTCCGCCGCGTCTTCGGCGCGGACGTGCTTCCGCTGTGGCAGTGGCGCGACAACTCGCCGCTCGCCGGGGGTGACCGCGTCGGCGAGATCCGCCTCGGGCAGGACCGCCTGGTCCTTGCCCTGCGTACCGACGTCGACGGCGAGGGCGACGTCGGATTCGATCTGCTCGTGTGCTGCCCGTACGACGACGACTGCGACGCCCCGGCGTGGCAGGCCGTCCACTCGGTCACCGACCTGCTGGCCGCGCACACCCGCACCACCGGACCGCACCCGGACGCCGTCTGCACCGTCCACGGCGGCCCCGACGACGTCGACCAAGAGGCCGACGACCACGACCAGGACGACGACCCCGAGGGCCGCGCGGACCTGGAAGAGCAGTTCGCGGCCGCGGTCCGCGAGTGAGCCGCGCCGCCGACGGTCCGCACCCGCACCCGCTCACCCCGGCCGACCTTGTGGCCGGGGATGAGTGGGCGCACGGGTGCCCGGACTGTCACCTCCCGATCCAGGGCGGAAGCGCCGGCCTCGCCGCGCACCGCCGCACTGTCCACACCAGCGCGGGCGACCCGCGCCGCCAGATCAACATCCAGTTATGAGCGGCCCGGCCGCTCCCACCCCTTCTCGGAGGCCCGCATGGCCCGCAAGCCCGTCACCTGGTACATCGCCACCCCCGCCGACGGCATCATCGAGATGTCCCGCGAGGCCGGGACGCCGGTGAACCTCGCCGCCAACGTCGGTCAGGTCGTCGACCACCCCAAGCCCTGCACCAACCTGTGGTTCGACGAGAGCCGCTTCTCGTACTTCCGCATGGTCAAGCGCGTCGGCGAGGCGCTGGAGGACACCGGCATCTGGCCCATCACCTGGCCCGTGCGGCTGTGGATCGTGGAGCCGCTGGGCGAGACCGGCAACTGGAGCCAGCGCTACTACCCCTACCGGCTGCTCTCGCACCAGATCCGCGTCCTCGAGGAGACCGACGCCCACCGCGCGCTCGGGCCCGCCGGCTGCGACGTCCTGAACGTCATCCAGCAGGAGATCCCCGAGCGGGCCGCGCGCTGGGCTGCGGACTGGGACGCCGACCCTGAGGGCATGCGCGACCGGAAGTGGGACTGGGAGCAGTGCGGCGGCCCCACCTGCGGCAGCGGCCGGTGGGCGGACTCCCTCGCCATGGCGGTCTCGCACAACCGCCGCGAGTCGGCCGCACAGACCTGGATCGAGCAGCTCGCGCGCAACGCCGTCGACCAGGCCCTCGCCGACACCGACGCCAGCATGATGGCGCGCTGCTACGCCTACGGCCGCGCCACCGGCTGCGCGGTAGCCGCCCAGCACCAGGCCCGCTTCGAGCCGTACGTCCTGGACGCGCTCCGCGGGATCGGCCTCGACTCCCCCGCCGCCGTCGCTGCCTGACGGGCTCTCCGTGCCGCCCCGGCCTCCCGCACCACGGAGGCCGGGGCGGCCGCGGTGGCCCCTCAAGCACCCCACGGAGAGGAGACGGGCATCATGCCGAACCACAAGTTCTTCGAGGTGGATGTCCCGATACACGACGCCGCCAACCCGGATCTGCGGGGGCTGCACGTTTTCACCGGCGAGGCGGACTCCCCCACCGCGGCCCTGCGCCGCGCCCACGAGGTGTACGACGCCGCGCTCGCCGCGCATGCGGCCGGACGCGAGATCCCCGACAAGCAGCCGGACAGCTGGGGAGCGCGCGGGCTGCGGCCCGGCTGGGCGCTGGAGTGGCCCGCCGCGAAGGCCAGCCTCTGGCGCAGCCCCGTCAGCACGCTGTAGCTCCGCCCCGGGACGGCCGCCAAGGCCGGAAAACCAGTCGACCGCCCCGGGTCACCCATCCCGTACAAGACGAGAGGGAGATCCAAGTATGAACCCCGTCACGCGCGTTGCGACCCCGATCGGACAGCGCGCCCTGGCCCCCGTCATGAGCAACACCCCGCTGCACGACGTCGACCAGCGCGCCTACCCCGAGCCGCCCGCCTCGCCGCTCTGGCACAGGAACGGCCCCAAAGCCCAACCGCTCACGGCCGCCCAGCAGCGGCACAACCGGGAGCTCCTGGTCCTCGCACAGCGCACCCCCCGACCACGCTCCCCCCGCACCACCGACACCCTGGCGGAGGCCAGCTGATGAACTCCCAGACGCATCTCGCCATCAACGGCTACGTCGACGCCATCCCGGCCCCCGGCACTCACTGGGGCACCGCCACGTTCGACCTGATCCACTGCCCCGCCGACGCGGACCGGATCGCCCCCGACGCACCCGACACCGTGTACGCCTGCACCACGGGAGACCCCCGCATCACCGACGTGCTGCTGCGCGAGATCCAGCCCGGCGACCTGCTGCGCATCACCGGAACCGTCCTCCAGCCCGACGACCCGGAGGCCACGCCCCGATTCACCGTCGACGCCCTGGAGGTCCTCGAGGCCGCACCGCTCCCCGTGCTGTACGACCTGGTCCTGGAGCGCTGGGGCAACTACGTGGCCGTGTTCGACGCGGACCGCGACACCGTGCCGGTCTTCACCGTGGACGGAACGTGGGTCGGCGAAGCCGCCAGCCCCGACGCGATCGGCGACCTGATCGACGCCTCGGAGAAGGGCGGCGACTCGCGATGACGACCGCCACCCCCGAGCAGCGCACCGTCCTGGAGCGATTCCCCGCCAGCCACCCCCGCGGCTCCTGGCCCGCCGACGAATACGCCGCCGTCCAGCGCGACCAGGGCGTGAACGCCCGGGTCGTCATGGACCTCGACACGGACCAGTTCCTCGTGGTCACCGGCCGCACGCCCCAGTAGGACCCGAACCGCTCACCCTCAAGCGGCCCGGGGTGGCCGCTGGCCATGAGCCCGGCCGCCCCGGCGCCACCCTCCACACAGAACGGAACCGCGATGCTCACGCAACTCTGGATCGGTACCTACCACGGCGCTCACGACGGGGACCGAGTCGTCGTCACCACGACCCGCGACGACACACAGCCGCTCCCCTACAGCCTGGACTGCACCTGCGGTCTCTCCCAGCGCTACACGGACCCGGTCCGCCTGGACCGCGTCGCCTGGCGCCACACCCACCCCACCCACTGGGACCGCTGGAAGCAGAAGATCGCGGGTCTCCGCCGCCCCACGCCGATCGCCTGACCCGCGCCAACAAGAAGGCCCGTACCCCCGCGAAGCGTCGCAGGGGGTACGGGCCTTCTTGCGTTTCAGGGACCGCGCAGAGTTAGTTTCACGCGTGAAAGTCAGCGGTGCGGGAACCCCAGTGCCGTTGCGACCTTCGCGTAATCCTGTGACGGCCGCGAGTTCGGCGAAAGGAGCGGCACCGCGCACTCGTTGCGGTAGATCTTCGTGGCGACACCCGACCAGTGCACCGGCGGAAGCAGTATGTCGCCGTACTCCTCCTTGAGCTCGTTGAACGTCTCCCAGTGCTCCTCGGTCCCGAACGAGGCTGTGGGAGCGGCGCAGGCCATCACGTACTTCATCTGCGGCCGGATACCGCGCCGCTGGTACATGCGACGCTCGCTGATCTCCTTGAGCTTCTTCTCCAGCCGGACTAGCGCGTCGGCTTCCTTGTACGTGCACAGCACCGGCGGGATGACAGCGCCCTCGGTCTCGTCATCCAGGAGCACGAGAGCGGTGACCGTCAGACGGCCGTAGGTGGCCGGCGGGTCGATGAGGACCACGTCGACGTCGAACTCCTCCGCCAAGTCGTCCAGGCCGTCCTTGAGCCAGAAGACGTTGCCATCTTCGGCGTTGAGAATCCGCTCAGCGTCGTCGATGTCCGGGTGATCGAGATCGCCAGGCGCGATCCAGACGTTCGGGATCTCGGTGAACGAGTCGTCGCCGTCGCCGTCCGGGTCAGTGCGGTACCGGGCCTGGACGATGATGTCTTTGAGCTGCGCCTTGTCCGCCATCACGTCGGTGAGGCTCTTCTGCCCCGGCTTGAACACGCGACGGCCCAGCACTCGGGTGGCGTTGCACTGCGGGTCCAGGTCGATGACGAGGACGCGGTAGCCGCGCAGGCCCAACTGCACGGCGAGCGCCGTGGTGGTGGACGTCTTAGCCGTACCGCCGGCCTTGAGAGCGAAGATGAACACCTTGTAGGCGCGCCTGACGTTCTGCGCCCTGGTCTTCGCGAGTGTGCTGGTCATCTGGTCTCCGTGGAGGCTGGGCCGTCCTGTCGGGGGCGGGCGGTCACTGTTTCCCGCGTGAAAGTAGCTCCACCTGCTGCTGCTCCCACTCGCTGAGCTGGTACGACGCGCGGCTGGTGGCGAGAAACTGAACGTGTGCGACGTCGCGAGCGTCCCATGCCCGGTCCGGCTGAGCGGCGCGCAATTCATCGGCGGCGAGGCCGACGGCAAAGGCGGCGCGGTGCATCAGACCGGAATCCTCAGACGCGGCGACGACCGCGAAGTAGTCATTGGGGCGCTTCTTGCTGGACGGCCCCTTCTTGAGCTCCACCAGCCATCCATGGGCCTTGACCGCAGCCTGCTTCCACTCGTTCGGGTTGAGTACCACGGTGACGAGCCGGACGTTCGACTCCGCCGCCTTCGCGTACCGGTCCTCAGCGAGCAGCAGCCGGCACGCCAGATCCCTCTGGTCCGCTGCAGCCTTGCGGAGCACCTCGGGATCGGCAGCCGGGGTCGCCGGAGCCTCAAGCGCTGATCCTTCGGCCGCCTCGATGACCGCGACGGCGGCCGGTGCGGCAGCTGTCTCGCCGCCTCCGCTGGGGGGCGTTACCGGCTTGGGTGTCTCACCGGAAGGGGCCTGGGCCTCCCCGGCCTGGGGGCCGCTCTCCTCCCGCGGCTCCGGCACGGCCACCGGTGCAGCGGGCGACTTTCCCGCGTGAAACTGCTGCTGCCCCTTCAGGGCCAGCCGGTTCTTGGCCGCCTCCACGGACAGCTTCTCGTCCCGCATCAACTCCCATCCGCGCAGCTGGAGAGCATGTGCCTCCTCGGACTCCTTTTTCCCGTGGGCGTCCTTGAGCAGCGAGAGCGAGTAGCCGGCGCGCATCGACAGGTCACCGGAGTGAATCGCCTGCTGGACCTCTTCAGGGAGCTTGAGGAGCGCGAGGTACTTCGACACCGTCCCTGCGGTGTATCCGGCCCGCTCGACGACCTCGTCGAAGCTGAGGGTTCGGTCCTCGTCTTCGTGGACGCGCTGGCGCAGCAGGTCGATCGCCAGGGCCTGCTCGATCGGGGACAGACCGGAGCGGCTGTTGTTCTCGGAGACCAGCTCTTCCTCGACGCGGCGGTCCCGTGCGAGGCCATCGCGGAGAACCGCAGGCATGACGCGCCCGGTCGCGAGCGCAGCGGCGTGCCGCCGGTGGCCGGGCCCGAGGATGAAGGTCCGTTCGGGGTGCTTCACCCTGGACGACCACTGCGGGTAGCACTCCATGAAGACCTTGGTGTGCATCACGATGCCCGGCGTGTGGACGCCGCGCTCGCCGACGTCCGCGATCATCGTGTCCATGTCGCGCAGCTCAAGCCGCATGTTCATCGGGTTGGGCGAGATGGTCTCCGGGTCGAGCTCAAGGAGCTCACCGTCTTCGGGAGGCAGAGCGTGGATGTCCTGGCTGCCTGTGAGGCCAGCCTTCTCGCGGTCGGCTCGCAGAGTGCCGCTACCGCCGCCCTCGCCCTTCTTCTTGCGCTTCGGCCGAGGCAGCGGCGTCGTCATCGTGTCCTCCGAGATGGTGCAACCTGTCGGACCGAACCCTAGCGGGCAGGCGCCCGCCTCTCAGCCGGACCGGATTGGTTTCACGCGTGAAAGTAGCTGGGAGACCTCGGACTCAGGGGCCGGTGAGGATGTCGTGCCCGCCGATACGGCGCCAGATGACGTGGGGTGCGCCGGGGACTATCTCCGCCCCGTAGCACCAGGTGGCCCGGCCGTTGCCGTCCCAGGTGAGCTCGAAGACCCCGGGCGCGCTGCGGACGCCCTTCACGCGGAGGCCGGCGCGGAAGCGCCCGGTGTGCAGGTCGTCGACGAATGCCGCCACCGTCCGACGGAATCGGTGGCGCTGGTCGGGGGTGAGGCGGTCCAGGTCGGCGGTGAAGCGCGATGTGGTCTCGTAGGTGGGCACGACGGAGTCCTCCAGGCAGCACGAAGCCCCCGGGGTTGCCGGGGGCGGTGGGTGGCTTGCTCGTGGTGAAGGGGGTCGGTGACGTGGTGCTGGGTGGTGCGTCCGTGGTCGGTCGGTGGGGGAGCGGTACGTAGGAATGCGTTTGTCGACGGTGGAGTCGTCTGCTGGCGTTCTTCGGGGCGTGTGAGGCGCGTGGGGCTGGTCGTCGCGCAGCATTTGCCTGGCCTCGGGCGGTGTTCGCCTGGCGGGCAGGACGTCCCTGCGGATGCCCGCCAGGCGGGATCGGCGGTGAACTTCCGGCGAACTTGCCCGCCTCACGGGATCGGACTGTTTTTGCAGTTCAGAGCCGTGTTCGCTGCCGGGATGCTCAGTGTTGCGAAGGTCCAAAGACGAAACGCTTGGCGCTACTACGTGCGCGGGGTTGCCTTCGGGGACGGCCGCCGTCCGGTCGGTCAGTCCCTGAAGGGCGCCCTGGAGAAGGCCGGGCTCCCGCCCGGGGTGTGGATGGGGCGCGGGCTGGCCGCGCTCGGGCTGACCGCCGGGCAGACGGTGACCGAGCGGCAGATGGAGCTCGTCTTCGGGCAGGGCCGGCACCCGGACGCCGACCGGATCGAGCGCGAGCTCCTGGACGACGGCGCCGACCCGGAGACGGCCCGGCTGGCGACCGTCCTGGGGCAGCCGGTCGAAGAGATCGAGCGGCGCAAGCTCACCCCGCTGTTCGCGCTGGACTTCGTGTTCCGGCCGCAGGCGTCCCTGATCGTGCTGTGGGCGCTGGGTGACGACCACACCCGGCGGGTCATCGAGCGGGCGCACGAGCGGGCCATCGACACCGTGCTGCGGTGGCTGGAGGATGAGGTCGCACAGACCCGGTGGTCGTCGGGTCGTCAGCGTGCGAAGGCGCCGGCCCTGGTGGTCGCGAAGTGGCGCCACTTCGACAACCGGGACGGATTTCCCCTACTCCACGATCACTGTCTGCTCCTCAACCGGGCGCAGCGCCCGGACGGCTCCTGGTACGCGCTGGACACGGTCCGTCTCTACCAGCACATCGTTGCCGCCGGGACGCTGTACACCCTGGAGATGACGACCGAGGTGTGCGAGGAGCTCGGGCTGGCGACCGTGCCCCGGGAGGTGACGCCGGGCCTGCGCCCGGTGATGGAGGTAGCCGGGGTGGACCAGGACCTCATCGGCTGGTCGTCCACCCGCCGCGAGCAGATCGACCAGGCGCTGGTGGGCATCACCGACCGGTACGTGGAGAAGCACGGGCGGCTGCCCGACGAACGCGCCCGCAACGGCCTGGGGTGGTGGGCGGCGCAGGACACCCGCCGGGAGAAGAAGACCCCCAAGCCGCTGGAGCAGCTGCGCGCGTGGTGGCGTGCGTCCGCGATCCTGCGCTTCGGCAAGGCGATGGTCGACGGACTGCTGGAGCGGTGCCGCGCGGCCGGTGCGGTCATCAGGGAGCGGGTGGGCCCGGTGGTGGACACCGCGCTCGCCGCCGTCGACGTCGCCGCGGTCGTCTTCACCGTGCGCCGCACCTTTGCCCGTCGCCACGTCCTGGCCGAAGCCCGCCGGCACCTGCTGGAGACGCTGCGCGGCCGCGGGTTCACGCGGGGCCTGGACGACTACATCGCGAACGCGGCCCTGTCCCGCCACTCCCGTCAGCTCACCGTGCCGCAGGAAGGCCGCCGGACTCCGGCAGCGGACCAGCTCACCTACACCGCCGACTTCGCCTGGCCCCACCGGTGGTGGATCGCCGGGACCGGCGGCAAGCCGCGGGAGTCGTCCCGCTACGAACGGGCCCGGGTCGCCAGCCTCGCCCTGCAGAACGCGATCCGCGACGCCCGCATCCTCTCCGGCCAGTGGGACGAAGCGCCGGCCGCGACCGCGTCGGCCGCCGCGCACGCCGACGACCACAACCACGACCAGGCGGCGCCGCACGGCGTCGACCACCCGGACCGGGCCGCCGCGCTCACTCCGGCGCAGCGGGCCGCAGCCGTCCAAGCCCATCAGCTGGCCGCGATGCCCGAGGTGTATCTGGAGGGCCGCACGACCGATCCGGGGACATGGCTGCGCACACCGGAGAACCTGGACCGGCTCGCCGCCCTGACTCGCGCGACCGATGCCCGCCGCCGCGCCATCGAGGAGCGGGAGCCCCCGGCTTCGCCCGCGGCTCCGGCCGACGGCCGCCGCCAGGAGCACGAGCAGCAGCACCAGCAGCCCGGCCCCGGCCAAGGCCAAGGACCCCGGCCTTGACGGCCGGGACCGCCCGGCGGGACGCAGGGCGAAGTCGCCGCGCCAAACCCCGGGACGCGACCGGGCGCCCCGGCTCCGGAGACGTCAGGGCACGGCGAGAGTGCGGGGGACCGACCCCTTGAACGAGGAGGAACACATGGTTGACCTGATCCTGGTGCAGCTCTCACCGGAACAGCTGGAGCGCCTGGAGCGACTCGCCGACATGAGCCGGCGGCGCGCCGTGCGGTCCCGGTCGCGGAAGTCGTTGTCGCCCCTGCGCCGCTCACGGCAGTACCCGGGGGGTCGGCCGAACCCGTGGCGTGCCGCACGATTGCGCCGCCGCTACTCCTGGTGAGTGGACTCGGAGAGTGGAGCCCATCGTGCTGCGCCACCCAGTGGGAGTGGACTCCACCGTGGCGCGCACCGGGGTGGGAGTGGAGCCCACCGCGATGTCCACCGGGTGGGAGTGGGCTCCACTCCGGTGAGCACTGGCCGGCGGGGAGCGGACCACCGGGCATCCGGTGCGTGCGCCCGATGTCGACGATGTACGGCATCGGACGCACCGTGCGCGTGATGCCGATGTCGTGCACTCCCAGAGACCGCACCGGTGCGGTCGCCGACGATGTCGTGCACTCCCGCCCGGCGCACCGTGCGCTCCGGCCACCGCACCGTGCGCGCGCGGAAGAAGGACGGTGCGGGTGGCCGGTCCGGCCGCGCGCGCACCGATCCCTCGCGCGGCGGCCCGGCGCACCGCCCCGCGCGAGCAGGTGGGCCCAGGAGTAGAGCACCCGCGAGGGCCGCTCAGCTCCGGTCCGGCGATCAGCGGACGGGCCCGGAACAGGCCCGCTATCAGTGACGTCAGTCACAGACAACTCGCGCATTCTCCACGGACCGACAGAAAGCGAGCCGCTCCGTCAGACGGCGGACAAGGGGGGCTGTGATATAGGAGCCCGGCCCGATTCAACTCTCTCGCGAGTCGGCACCGTGCTCCGCCTGGAGAGCCCGGGAGGTCCGCCCCGGCTGGATGCGCGCGCGCCATTTCGCACCGCCCGCGCTGCCTGCACCGCACCACCGCACCGACGGTGCGGTGGCCGACCGCACCACCGCACCGCGGCGCGCGCCGCGTACCGCGCCGACCGCACCATCGGCCCGGGAGTGGACACCATCGTGCGGAGTGCACCGCATCCGATGTCCGCCACCGCACTCGATGTCCGGACGATGCACCGCATCCGATGCGCGACATCGCGGTGAGAGTGCCCTGCATCGCCTCGGGAGTGCACGACATCGCGGTGGAGAGTGCACAGCATCCGATGTCCGGCATCGGGGCCGTGCCGGTGCATCGTCCCTTGACAGGGGTGGACAAGGGGCGGCATCCCGCCGGAACGAGACGGCGCCCGGGGGAGGAGAAATCTCCGTCCCCGGGCGCCGCCCCGGCCCCCGCGCTCAGGACGCCACGGCCGCCGGCCACCGGGCGGCGTCGCCGCGGACGTCGGCGAGGAACTGGCTCACCTGGTCGACCTCCTGCATGACCTCGATCAGGAACCCGGCCGCGATCCACGCGGTGTGCGCGCCGCCACCAGCCAGGCACCACCGCTTGAGGTACCGGCTCGCCACCGTCACCAGCTGCCGCAGCGCGTACGCGGACTCGCAGTCGGCGTGCTCCTCGGGCACGGCGGTGAGGTAGTCGGCCAGCAGCAGCGCGCCGAACTCGCCGATCAGCCGGGCCAGCTCGGGGCCGTCGGCGTGGAACGCCGCGAGCGTGGCCTTGTCCCCCTCGCTGCCCTGCTCCTGCCAGACCAGCTCCACGTAGTCGGCGGCCCTCTGGATCTGCTCCGGGGCGAGCTGGGGCATCTTCGGCGACGTCGTCTCCATGACGAATCCCTTCCTGACGGGCCGTGCGCCTGCTGCGCCCGGCCTGTTGCCCAACCTTCGGAGCCTGGGCCTGTGGACAGAGGACGGCGAGCTCCGTCCAATGGCCGGGCGGTGTGGCGTCGGCCACGGGCAAATCGGTTGCGCAAGCCTCAACCAGTCGAAAGCGGACGCCGGTCGGGTGGAGCGTCAGACGGCGGACAAGGGGTGATCGAGCAGGGTGGAATCCGTCCCGCACGCGAGACAGATGCGCGTGGGACGGATGAACGCTGCCGACCCCGGCCCGGCCGGGAGGAACGAGGTCCTCGTGCCCGCACCCGCCCCTGTGCTGTCCCCGGCCGTCCCTTCCCGCAGCGGTGCCGACAGGGCAGGATGGAGCTCTGCACGCCGCGAGCGCGCCGCCCCGTGGGAGGCGCCCGCGACCGGCCCGCAGAGGTGGGCAAGCCCCGGTGAGCTCCTGCCGCCGCCGCTTGCGTTCCTACTGCCGAACCCACTTCCGTGCCCGACGTCTGACCGTTCGGCATTTCCCCTTGTCAGAGCCGGTTTTTGCGCCATACCCGGATTGTCACAACCCTCTTCTCTACTCCTGAACCTGAAAGGAAAGGCAGGGGAGGAGATCATCGGGTCCGGGGGGCCGCCGCCCGTGACGGCGCGGAACACGCTCCCGGTCGCTGTGCGGTCGCGGCTGCGGGGAGGGCGAGCTTGATGGCGGGGAAGAGGAAGACGAACGAGGCGGGATCGACCAACGACCTGCGCGGCGACGTGCTGTCCGTGCTCGGGGTGCTCAAGGTCGCGACCGCCGACCAGATACAGCGCCTCGCCTCGCCGCACCTGAGCTACCGGCACACGCTCAAGAAGACGCCGGCCACGCGGAAGGAAGCGCGGACCGCCTCCCATCGCGGGGCGGCGAACGATCTGCGGCGGCACGGCCTGCTCATCGACGGCGGCCGCACACGCAGCAACGAGGAAGTCCGGATCCTCACCGCGGCCGGGCTGGCCGCCGCCGGACTCGACCTGGACCGTGAGCCGGAGGAGATGGGCGGCATGCCCAAGAGCGCCGGCCGCTCCGGGGCTTCCCATCCGATGACGGTGAACGAGACGGTCATCGCGCTGATCCGCCCGGAGCCCGACCTCGACCTGGTCGTCGGGCAACCGGCCGAAGCGGTCGCCGCCGCACAGGCCGCCGTCGATGCCCCGGACGGGATCGGCACCCTCACCTCGTACGCCACCGAGGTCGCGCTCCCGGTGAAGGGCACCTGGAAGAACCCCGCGATCGGCAGCGCGCGGGCCGACGTCGTCGTGACCGCCCCCGGCGACGGGGTTCCGCTGCTGTTCATCGAGGTCGACAACTGCACCGAGGAAGCCGTCCTCATCGCCGCGAAGTTCGACAAGTACGCCCGGTTCTTCAAACGGCAGGAGAAGGACACCGACGGCAAAGAGAAGCCGATGTGGCGCACCCGCTGGTCCGCGCCCCCGTGGGAGGAGTACGAGCGGGTGCACCCGCCGGTCCTGCTCGTCTTCCATCAGGCCGGCAAGCGCTCCGCGGAAAATCAGATGGAAAGGGTCGCCGACCTGACCCGCTCTCACTGGCAGGGCCGGTGGTACGAGGAGCGCGGCTACCACTCGTACGACGGCTGCATCCCCATCGTGGCGACCACCCTGGAGCTGCTGCGCGAGCACGGCCCGGCCGGGCCCGCGTTCTGGCGCTACGGCCGCGACCGCGACCGCCTGGAGCCGCTGCGGGACGCGATCGGCAACCACCGCCGGGACACTTACCTCGCCCGCCGCCGCCAGGCCGCCAGAGAAGAGGAGCGGCGCCGCGAGGAAGAGCGAGCCGCAGAGCGGGAGGCGCGGCGGCCGACGTGCGCGGACTGCGGGGCGAAGTTCACCGACGACCGGTGGAGAGCAGTCGGGTACACCCACAACCCTGAGTCGCACAAGCACCTGTGCGAGGACTGCCAGAGCCGGGCCGTCGCAGCAGAGCAGCAGGCGAAAGCCGACGAACGTGAGCGCCAGGAGCAGGAGCAGGAGCAGCTTCGCCAGCAGGCGGAGGCCGCCCGGGAGGCGGCCGAAGCGGAGGCGAAGAAGAACCGCGGCCTGTTCGGCCGCCGCCGGTAGCCGGCCAGCGGCAGGAAGCGTTCCGCGCGGGACACTTCGAGGCATTCCGCTCCCAGGGGCTGCGTCCCCGGGAGCGGAGCCCGCGCTGTCGGTGGCGGCTGGGAGGCTGGTCGGATGAACGCCGATGACGAGCAGCTGCTGCGCGGCCGGGTGTACGGCCACGACCACGACGCCCCCAACCCGGGCCCGCTGCCGCACCAGACGTACGCCGTTCTCGTGGGTGGGCCGCTGGACGGACTGCTGCTCGACATCACGGGCTGGCGGCCGGAGGAGATCGAGGACGGCGTCGCCCTGATGACCGAGCTGGGGCGGTGGCCCGGCGGCCGGGCGCTGTACGACCCGCTCCCCGGCGAACCGCGCCCGCCGGGCGGCCCGGGTGTGGTGTGCCGCTTCCACTACTCCGGCGACACGCCCTGACCCACGCGGGTCAGCAGTCGCCGATGCAGCCAGCGCGTGCAGCACACCACGGGCCGGGCCCCGGCCCTCGCGCACCTTCGCCAGAACCAGCTCGAAGGCCGGCGCTCCCCGAGGACCTCGCGGACCGACGACTTCGGCGGCGCCGGCGGAAGCGGCTCGGTGGGGACCTGGCCGTAGTCGACGCCGTCGACCGACCGCACGTGCTCAGGCGGCCATTGCCTCGTACTGCTTCGCGCGATCTGCCCTGGGGCGAGCCGGGTCGATGGACGACGCGCAAGCGTGGGGCGGGAGCGACGCGCTACGACATGCTGCTGTAGTCCTGCGGCGCCTTGCGCAGGATCGCGACCATTTGTTCCTGGGTGAGCGAGCGGTGCACCGGAGCGGAACAGCTGGCGATCTTCTGGAACAGGACTTCGGCCGGGATCGGCGGAACGTTCGCGAAGAGCGGGTGGTGGTCTGCCCCGGCGCCCTCGCTGAACTCGCGGTGCAGGAGCCAGATGGCCTCGGCAAACATGGGGTAGTTGCTTTCGTGCTTGGCCCAGAGGCATTTCAGCGACTCGAAGCCGGTATCGCGCTTCACGAAGCCCCACCAGTACGACATCTCGACGGTCTTGTCCTCGAACTTGTCGTCGTGCTGGTACTGAGTCCAGTCGTTGAGGATCTCCCAGCTGCGATGTGCCGCTTTGGTGTCAGTGGGGTGGTGTCAGTGACGGCACGTCAGATGCTGGTCTTTGTGCTGGTAGCGGTGGGTGTGGTGGTTTGGTTCGCTGACGCGGGGCGGTACATGCGGTGGGTTTTGGTGTCATGGGGTGGTACACCGTGCCCTGCTCCGCTGTCATGGGAACGGCACTTCTGATCGTCCGGGGGGTGTGCGGCCTGCACCGTGGTCGGTGTCGGTGTCCGCGGGCGGGAGGGTTGGTTGGTGGGGGAGCGGGGCGGATGGGGTGAGGTGGCTGCCGGGTTAGGGGTGGCCAGGCCGGTGCTGGTGGCGCGGCTGCTGGAGCTGGACGCGGCCGGGGCGTTGACGTCGGCGCATGTGCGTGCGGGGGCCCAGGTCGGCGGGGTGAACGTGCGGACGGTATGGCGGTGGCTGGAGGCGGCGCGGACCGAGGGCCGTGTGGAGCGCAGGCCGCGGCCGCGCCTTGAGTTGTCCGATCGGGACTGGGAGGTGTTGGCACAGGCGGGCGGGAACGTGGCGGTACTGCACCGGCATCTCAAGGGCGCTGCGGACGGGTGTGAGGTGCCGTCGCTTGCCTCGCTGTACCGGGTGGTGCGCCGGGACGTGGAGGCCGGCCGGGTGCTGCCGGACCGGGCGTTGGTGAGGCGTGCCCGGGAGGAAGGGGACATGCGGCAGGCGCTGGCCGACCTCGCCCTGGCGGCGAGCGGTGGGAGCGCCGCACCGGATGGTGCTGCGCGCCGTCGGCCGAGGCCCGCGTCGCCGCCGGCCGCGGGCCGGGCGTCGGGGGAGGGCGGTGTGGTGGCGGGGGTGGTGCTGCCGGCCGGGGCCCGGCTGGTGCGGACGCCGCCGGTGCGGGCGGTGGCTGAGGCGATCGGGCAGGCGATGGCGGCCGAGGGCGCCGTGTGCGTGTTCGGCGACCCGGGCCGGGGCAAGACCGCGGCCGTGCGGATGGCGCTCGCCGAGCCGCCCGCGGGCTGGAAGGCGACGTGGGTGCCGGTACCGGTGCGCCCGTCGGTGGCCGGCATGAGACGGGCGGTGTTCGAAGCGTTGGGACTGCCGGGCCGGTTCCCGCACACCTCGGCGCTGGCGGATGCCGCGGTCGCGGAGGCGTTGGGACAGGCGCGGGTGCTGGTGCTCGACGAGGCGCAGCGACTGCCGGGACCGTGCCTGGAGTATGTGCAGAGCCTGTGGGACCACCCCGGCACACGGATCACCCTGGTGCTGTGCGGGGCGGGCAGTGAGCGGGCGCTGGCCCGACTGCCACAGTTGGCGTCCCGGGTCGGCGCATGGCAGGAGGTTCCGCGTCTGACCGGAGCGCAGGCGGCGACCGCGGTGACCGGTTTCCATCCGCTGTGGGGCACCGTGGCGGCCGCTGATCTGGCGTGGATCGACCGCTCATGCGCGCACGGCACGTTCCGCACGTGGGCCGCTTTGACCACGCATCTGCAGAACGCACTGCTCACCGTCGCCGATGCGGCCGTGGACCGGGCGTTGCTGCGGCGGCTGTTCCAGCGGATCGCGCCGCCACAGTGAGCGGACCGCTTCCACCACCGGTGGCGGCCGACGTGGCCCGAACCGTATCGCACGGGGGAGCGGGCGCGGGGGAGACCGGTGACGCCGCCCGTGCGACCACCGGCGGTGGACTGCCGGCGGCGTCGAGGACAGCGCTGCGGGGCCCGGCGGTGCGGCGGCTGCTTGCTCTGCGTGCTTCGGGCGCACTGACGGCCGGCCACGTGCGCGTGGCTGCGGACGCGCTGGGGGTGAGCGAGCGCACCGTGTGGCGGTGGTTGGCCGCTGCCGGGCGCGACGAGGCCGCGGCCGTTGAGCCGGGCGCCCGTGCCCAGTCGGGGGAGAGGTTCACTATCACGCCCGAGGTTCGTGGGCTGCTGGCCCTGTGGAAGGGGAACGTGGCTGCGGTCCACCGCGAGCTCACCGCACGGGCCGCCCGGCAGTCCCCGCCCGGTTGCGTGCCGTCGCTGACGACACTGCACCGGGCGCTCCAGCGGGATTTGGATCCGGGGGAGCGGGCCGGGCTTGCGGGTGGCGAGCGGGCGGCGCGTAAGCACGATGTGTTCCTGTCCCGGCCGCGGGGCTGGCGCAACCAGGTGTGGGAGACCGACCACGTCCAGGCCCCGTTGCTGGTCGATGTGGAGGGGACCGCGCGGCGGCCCTGGATCACGTGGTTCACCGACTGCGCGACGAACGCGATCACCGGGCTGGCGGTGAGCCCGGGGTATCCGTCGCGGGAATCGGTGCTGGCCGCCTTGCGCTCCGCGGTGCTGCGCGAGGACCCTTACGGTCCGTTCGGCGGGCGGCCGGAAAAGGTCCGCATGGACCGCGGCAAAGACTTCCTGTCCGCCATGGTGATGACTGCCCTCGACCTCCTGGACGTGGGCGTGGAGGACCTGCCCGCCTACACCCCGCACCTCAAGGGCACCGTCGAGGGCCTCAACCGGGCAGTGGAAAGCATGTTCCTGGCCGCGCTGCCCGGCTACGCCCGCCAGCCCCGCCCCGGCAAACGCCCCTCCCGGCCCAGGGACGAGATTCTGCTGGGCTTCGAGGAGTTCACCGCCCGGCTGCTGGAGTGGGTGCAGTGGTGGAACACCTCCCACCGGCCGGCGCCGTTGGGCGGGAAGACCCCGTTGGAGGCGTGGCAGGCCGATCCCACTCCACTGCGGGACGTGCCGGCCACCGATGTGTGGACTTTCACCCTGGAGGACGCCGGCACCCGCACACTCACCACGCGCGGGATCCGCTTCCGCACACGCGACTATGTCGCCGCGTGGATGACCGGCAAGACCGGCATCCGGGTCCAGGTGCGCTACATGCCCCACCACGACCACCGCATCGAGATCTTCGACCCCGTCACCGGCCGCTACCTCGGCCCCGCAGACCTGGCCGACCAGGCCACCGAGGAGCAGGTCAGCGCCGTACGCCGGGTGCGGGCCGCGCGCACCCGTCGTCTGAGGAAAGACCTCGAAGCATCCCAGCGCGAGCGCTACGCCGCCGCCACCGAACCCGGGCCGCCCCGGCGTCTGGGCACCCTCAGCGCCGCCGAGGCCAGTCGACAGCTCGCTCAGGCCACCGAGTCGGACCTGTCGCAGCTGGCGCTGCCTGATCTGATCCCGCCCGCTGCGCCGCCGCTCGACTGGCGGACCCCGCCATCTCTCGCCACCCGCGCCGCGCCGGGGCTGCCCGCGGCGACCACAACCGACCCCGATCCCGCCCCCGATGGTCCGCCCGCCCATCCGCCCCATCGCACCGGAGACGCCCCGTGACCGCGGCCACCTACCAGTACGTCGACCTGCCCGACGCCTCCGTGGTCACCACCCGCGCCCTGCTCACTGCCCGGGAGAACATCACCGACACCGTCGCCGCGCGGGCCATGATGTGCATCCACGGCGGTGCCGGCTTCGGCAAGACCCTTGCCGTCAACACCTGCCTGCGCGAACTCGAACCCGGCGAGGACGTCCGCAAGATCACCTTCCGGGCCCGGCCCACGGCCCGCGCGGTGCGCTACGAACTGTTCACCGCGCTCGATCTGGCCGGTGAACCACCGCGCCACCCGAGCGAGTTCGACCGGCTGCTGAAGACCGCGCTGGCCGAACGCCCCCGCACGTTCCTGGTGGACGAGGCGCAGTGGCTCAACGGGGAGGCGTTCGAATATTTCCGCTACCTGTGGGACGAACCCGCAACCCAGCTCGCGATCATCTTCGTCGGTGGTGCGGGCTGCCACACCGTGCTGCGTCGCGAGCCGATGCTGTCCTCCCGCGTCTTCATCTGGCAGCACTTCACCCGCCTCACCCCCGCCGAGGTCCTTGAGGTGATTCCGCTGTTCCACCCGGTCTGGGCCGACGCCGACCCCGACGACATCGCCTTCGCCGACCAGCACGCCGCGCACGGCAACTTCCGCGCGTGGGCGCAACTGACCGCCCATGCCCGTACCGCCCTGGCCCGCACGGGACGCTCCGTGGTGGATCAGGAACTGCTGCGCTGGGCCTTCAGCCGCCTCGCATGAACGCCACCCGCCGAGCCCCGCCGCCCGTCGCCCTGGTCATGGACCGGTACGACGACGTCGCCCACACTCACACCGCCCTGGCAGCCCACGATCCTGCCGTCGGCCGGATCACGCTGCACCCCGGACCGGGCACCACCAGCGACACCGCTCTCGCCCACGACCTCCTCGCAGCCCTGGGCAAACCGCCGTTACTGCCAGGCCGCTTCCCTGCAGGCCGACAGCCCGCGTGGGAGGCCGCCACCGCCTGGATCGCCGCCCTGCCTGCCGCCCGGCTCACCGTCCTGCGCGCCCACCGGCTCACCACACGCCGCCTCGATCGCCTCCTGCACCTACGCGACACCACCAGCATCCCCCTGACCCTGGTCTGCCACCGCCCCCACCTGACCATCGCGCTCCACCGGGCCCTGCACCCCGTGCCCCACACCGTCACCAGCGACCTGGATACCGCCCGCAGCCACTACTACGGCGGCACACCCGCAGCAACTGGCACCCAGCTCTCCGCGCAGACCCCGACCGCGTCTGCGGTCCGCTGGATGACCATCCCCGCCCTGGACCGCCTCGTCTCCTACGACAGCACCCAGTCCTGCACCGGCCCGTGCACGCCGGCACCGATCGACTGGCGCCACCGGCCGCCCCCACGCTCCCTCACCGAGGCAGCCGTACGCGAGATCACCCGCAGAATCCGCCAGGCAACCGCCCACCCCCGGCTGGCCGCCGCCCTTGCCACCACGCTGCTCACCCGCGCGTCGTTCCAGCAACTCCTCACCGTCCGCGCCGAAGACCTCGGCCCCGACGCGGCCACCCTCGCCTTCCACGACCCCGCCCGCTACACCGACGGCTGCGCCTCCCACCCGATCCCGGCATGGGCCCGCCCGTTCCTGAGCGCTGCGGCATCCTTCGCTGCTCTCACCGACAGCCAAGAGCTGCTGGCCCGCCAGGACGAACGCCCCCACATCCTGGCTCTGGCCGAGAACGCCAGACTGCGCCCACCCCAGCCCCCGCTCCCGCAGCCGACCGTCACCAGCGGCGTCATGTGGGACTGGGCGGAACGCGGGCAGGCCGAGCGCTACGAGACCCTGCTGTCCCGGCCCGGAAAGCCGTCCCGACCGCGCCGGTAGACCAATAGATCCGCACACAGCCTGCGGCGGACCCGACCTCCTCGACCACCGCCCCGGTCACCCGATGGTGAAGTCGGCGAACTCGACATCCGAGAAGGCCACCTGGAGCCCGTGGGCGCGCCCTCCTCCGTCACGGAAGTACGCATGCCCCAGCGAGCGGGCCAGGATGACCATCTGCTGCGCCTCGCCGGCACCGGCGTCCCGGGCGGCGAACAGCTCCCGCGCGACCGCGCCAGACAGCCGCTGGGTGATCAGCCGCCGACGCGGATCATCGGAGGAGCCGACTGCGGACGCGAACCCGAACCGCGCCCGGGTATGCAGACAGAAGCCGCGGGCCTCGGCATCCGCACGCAACCGCTCGCGAATCCGGGGCTGCCATCGCGCTCGGACGACATCCTCGATTACCTGCGCTTGCACAGGGCCCGGCTGGCGCCTCCCCGGGCCGGAGGTGACCCACCGCTGCACCGTACGCTGCGAGACCCCCAGAACAGGAGCCAGCCTCTTCGTGGATCCCTTCTCCGCTCTGAGCAGGAAGCCCAGGCGGGCACTGACACTGACTGGCAGTGGCCGGGTACGCAAGACCCGCTCTAATCCTTCGTCGATCTCGCCCAAGACCCCTCCCGATGCCCGTGTCGACTACCTACTGCTCCAGAGGTCCCACATTTCTGCTCCGCCCCGACCTGTTTCCGCGTACTCATGGCCGCGGTATCCGACTTCAGCTACCGCTGTGTGACTGCGCGCTTCAGTTGGCGAGTTGAGCATCTGCTGGGCCGGCCGCGCGGAGGCATGTCGGAGCCGGCTCGCCGCACGTCTACGCCTCAGAGCATCCGCTCGGCCGCCGCTGCCCGTGCTCGCAACGTGTCAGCCTCCTCGTGCTGCCCCTGAGCAGCCAGGATCCGGGCCCGGTACTCCAT
>NZ_JAPVLS010000064.1:0-1754 GCF_027158125.1 Streptomyces sp. H39-C1 | reverse complement strand
ATACCCGTCGCCCAGCTGCTCGGCGCGTAGGAACGCCTGCATGGCCCGCGCCAGGTCGCCACCATCCCGGAAGGCCACGCCCAGCGCAGTGATCGGGAACGCCTCGTCCTGCGCGAGGATCACTGGCGCCCAGCGCTCGACGCCGACCGCGTCGCCACGGCCGAACGCCTGCTTGACCAGGCCCAGCATGGCGTCCGGGTCGCCGAACGCCGCCGCCTTCTCCCAGGCCACCTGCGCGCGGTTCGCGTCACCGGCGGCCGCGTGCAACATGCCCAGGTTGTAGCCGGCAACCACGTTTCCGGCCGCCCATGCCCGGTCCCACCAGTGCAGCGCGCCGACCCGGTCGCCCTGCAGATGCAGGGCCGCCGCCAGGCTCACCATGGCCACATCATCGCCCACCTCTGCCGCAACCCTCAGGTCGGCCAGCTCCTCGTCCGATGGCATCTCGGCGCTGCCGACCGGCAGCCGGCCCGACACCAACTCCTCGACGGGCTCCGACCGCCGACGGAGCCACCAGGCCATCACAATCCACCCCGGTCGAACAGCCGCACCGATCCCCGGCACGCGGGCAAGCGAACATCTATCACCCGTCGATCATGCCAGCCGCGACCGTGAACGCTCAGCTCGCCAAGTTTCGCGCTCATTCGCCAACTGAAGAGCTACGTCCCACTGTGCCGAAGTTCAGTAGTTGTCACCGTCGGCACCGGATAGCCTGCGAAGGGAGCAGATCGAAGCAGTCGGACTGTCACCAGAGAGGCACTGCAGTTGTCACACGAGGTCGATGAGTGGGTCGTACGGGTACCGGCGCGCAGCCTGCCTCGCGAGGAACTCATCGCCATGCTTCGCGAACAGACCCCGGCATGCGGACCTGCCCGTGACGCCTTGATTGGCGGTGGCGCCTTCGATGTCTCGGACGGTCTGGTCCCCGCCAACCGGCACGCGGGTGTGTTCGCGATTCGAGTGCGCACGGCCGCTCGGCGCGGCCACACAATTGAGGGCCTTGCCGCCTCTGTCGACATCCTCCGGCAGGCTGGGGAAGAGCCGCTTCGTACCGGATCCATCGACTCCGTGGACAGATCGTCCGTGTTCACGATCTTCCTGAACTCTTCAGCGACGGAAGTGCTGGCCTGCGCAGGCGGACTCCGGCCCACCCCCCTGCAGGAGCCGACCGAAGTCCCCGAGTGACAACACGCCTGCCTTGGTGACACCTATCGTGCTTCGGCACACCCACGCTGCCGACGCCACAGCGTCACTCCGCGGCCTCAGTAGTCGAGGTCGAGGTAGTCGATGTCGTTGAGGGTGACGTCGGAGAGTCCTGTGGCGCGGCCTCCGCCGTCCTGGAAGTAGACCTCTTTGAATCCCTCGGCGATGATCCCCCGCATCTGCTGGTCGCTGGCGCCTGTGTTGCGGGCGTCGAACAGGCGTTGTGCGTAGGCCGGGGGGAGGTGCACGGTGAGCCGCCGGAATCTTCCGTCGTCGGTTGTGCCGACCGGTGCCGTGTACCCGAACCGTGCCCTCGTCTCCACCGTGACCCCAGTCGTGGCGGCGGCTTGCCGCTGCCGGCGCTTGCGGACCTGGGGCTGCCATCGCTGACGTACGGCGTTGTCGATCTTCGCGGCGATGTCCTTGGGTGGGTTCTTGCGGGCGCCGCGCCGGTAGCGGTTGACGGAGTCGGCGGTGATGCCGAGCTCCTGCGCGACGGCCTTCGCGGTTCCGAGCTGTTTGAGCAGGTAGTTGATGCGGGCCGGAAGGGT
>NZ_JAPVLS010000063.1:0-58320 GCF_027158125.1 Streptomyces sp. H39-C1 | reverse complement strand
GCTGGCCAGGACTATGCCGCCGATGATCGCCCCGACGACGACCACCGCACCGATCGCGATCGCCGCGTTCCGGCCGTTGTTGTTGCCGCCACCGGGCGGCGGAGGATAGCCGCCGCCACCCGGCGGATAGCCGTAGCCGCCGGGGGGCACCGGCGGTCCGGGAGGACCGGGCGGGCCGTAGCCGCCCTGGCCTCCTTGGCCACCACCCTGCGGATATCCGTAACCGCCCTGGCCGCCTTGCGGATAGCCGTAGCCGTCACCCGGCGGAGGAGGTGGTGTCGGCGGACCAAAGTTCTGCGGCGGACCGAAGCCGCCACCTTGCCCTGGTGGCGGCTGACCGTTCGGCGGAGGCGGAGGAAAACCCATGCACGAAGGATGCCCCATACGGGTGACAACAGCGAGCGACTAGGGAATCAAGGTCGGTGAACCTGCCGCGTTCATCACCGAACGCACCTTTTGGGCGGCGCAAAAGGCCGGAAGGACCGGCGGCACAATAGAGGCATGCCCGACACCGCCGCACCGTCTCCCGCGTCCCCGTCCTCCCCGCTCGACCCGGCCGTGGCCGCCCGCCTCAAGCGCACCGCCGACGGGCTCGTCCCCGCCATCGCGCAGCAGTACGACACCGGCGAGGTGCTCATGCTCGGCTGGATGGACGACGAGGCGCTGCACCGCACGCTCACCACCGGCCGCTGCACGTACTGGAGCCGCAGCCGTGGCGAGTACTGGGTCAAGGGCGACACCTCGGGGCACGTCCAGCACGTCAGGTCCGTCGCCCTCGACTGCGACGGCGACACCCTGCTCGTCAAGGTCGACCAGACCGGTGCCGCCTGCCACACCGGCGACCGCACCTGCTTCGACGCCGACCCGCTGCCGCTGGGCCCCTGACCCCCTGATGCGGGGGGTCCGCCCTCGTCCGTCCCACCATCCCGGTGACCTTCCGGCCTGGCCGTAAACGTTATCGGCCACTGTGGCAAGCTGTCGGTCCGCGGATCGATGGGAGGGTTCGATGACGGACCTGGGGTACGACCTGGGGGCACTGGACGCGTTCACCGGCCAGCTCACCCGGATCAAACAGGGGCTCGAATCCAGCCACTCGGTGATCGACTCCTTCGACTCCGACTACGGCGACGGCCGGGTCCGCGACGCGATGCACCACTTCGAGAAGCGCTGGCGCGACGGGCGCGGCCATGTCGAGAACACGGCCGGCGTCCTGTCCTCCATGGTCACCGAGGCCGTGAAGGCCTACACCAAGGTCGACGAGGACCTCGCCAAGCAGCTGCGCGACGGCACCAAGGCACCGCAGTGAGCGGCCCCAGGTTCGACACGGGCGTCGGCTACACCCTGCGCGTCCCCGGCAGCTGGTTCGAGGTCGACGTCCGCCCCGCGACCCGCGCCGCCTCGGCGGCCGACCTCGTCAGCCGGCGCCTCACCGATCTGCCCGAACTGCGCGAGCGCCGCTCCGACATCGTCCGGCTGCTGCGCAACCAGGCGGCGGCCGCCTGGAACGCCGGCGCGGTCTACTGCGCGGTGATGGCGGAATCGGTCGCGGACGGCCTGCTGCCCGCCTGCGTCACCGTCTCCTTCGTCGCCGGGCCGGTCGACGCGAGCAGCGACGCCGAGGACCGGCTGTCCCCGCTGCTCGCACCGCTCACCGCGAAGACGGCCAAGGCCGAGGGCGACACCTGGACCGAGCTGTCCACCGTCGAACTCCCGGACGCCGGGCCCGCCGCCCGCAGCCACGGGGTCGAGGACATCGAGGACGAGTCGGGCCGCCCGATGCGCGTCGTCACCATGCAGACCTTCGTACCGCTGCGGGACGTGAACCGCGTCGCCATCGTCTCGTGCAGCAGTCCCGCCGTGGAGGTGGCGCCGGCGCTGCTCGACGTCTTCGACGCGATCAGCTCCACCTTCCGCCTGTTCCGCGCAGCCGACCTCGTGGAGACCACATCGTGAGCCGCCCGGCCGACTGGTACATCCTCGACCTGCACGAGGACCCGACCCCGGGGGACGTCTTCCGGGTCCGCCAACTCGCCACCACCACCCGCCGGATCGCCGACGACGCGGAGGCCGCGTCCCGCAACGTCCGGGCCCTCGCCGGTGACCACGCGACGATGACGTGGGTGGGCGCCGCCGGTGACGTCTTCAAGGAGGCGATCGGCAAGTTCCCCGGGCAGCTCGACAAGGTCGCGCACTCCCACCACCTGGCCGCCGACGCACTCGACGGCTACGCGACGTCCCTCGACTCGGCGCAGAGCCAGGCGGACCGGGCGCTCTCCCAGGGCCGCCAGGTCTACGACCAGGTGAAGAGCCTGCACGCGCAGCTCGTCACGGCCAACGGCTCGCTCACGACGCTGGACAAGGCGGTCGCCCCGCCCGACCCCGACCAGGTCAAGGAGCAGGCCCGCAAGCACACCGCCGCCCAGGGCCAGGTCACGTCCCTGCAGTCGCAGCTCAGCGGTCCCCAGGCACAGCTGGACGCCGCCAAGCGGCTCGCCGGGCAGGCGGCGGAGCTGCGGAACACCGCCGCCGACACCGCGAGCAGGTCACTGCACGAGGCCGCCGACGCGGGCATCCCGCCGGACTCGTTCTGGCACAAGCTCGGGGACCTCGCCGCCAAGGCGTGGAACGGCGTCATCGTCGTCGCGAAGATCGTGGTCGCGGTCGGCGGCATCATCGCGCTCATCATCGGCGGCCCGATCGCGTGGATCGTCTTCGCGGCGGCACTGCTGGTGCTCGCGGACACCATCGCCAAGTACACCCAGGGGAAAGCGACCCTGTGGGATGTGGCCCTCGCGGCGCTGAGCTGCATTCCCATGACGAAGGGCCTCACCTCGCTGGGCGCGCTGAAGGGCGCCTTCGCGGCCGAGGGGCTGCTCGGCGTGGGCAGCCATCTGCTGGGTGCCGGATGGGGTGCGATCAAGGGCATCGGCACCGGCGCGATGGCCCTGTGGAAGGGCCGCTCGGCCATCCCGGGACTGCTGCGCGCCCTGCCGTTCACCGCACTGGGCAAGCTGACGTCGATGGCCACCGAGCTGCGGTACGGGGCCTCCGGCGCGCTGACCGGGTTCGGGGCCGGCTTCGGTGACGGGGCGGGGCTCTTCGGCTCGTTCCGGTCCAGCCTCTCCGAGGGTCTCCAGGGCTGGCGCGGCGGCACCCAGGCGGCGTCGGAACTGCCGTCCCAGGGAGCGCGCGCCTGGCAGGGCTCGGGCGGCTACCCGGGGATCGACCTGTGGCACGACACCGTCATCCCGGCAGGCACCAACACGGAGGCGCTGCACCCGCGCATCACCGGATTCGTGATGCCGGAGGGGACGATGGCGTCACTGGGCGCGGATTCCACCGAGATCAGCAAGGGAGTTCAAGTAGGACCGTCCGACAAGGGCGGCTTCATCCTGCATGAGTACCGGACCGAGGGCGTCACCCTGCGGTTCAACTCCGACGTGCCGGCGGCCGGCGCCTACGCGAACGCCAACCCGCAGTTCGGAGGAGGCGGCCTGCCGCAGTACTTCGTTCCCGACGTGATGTCGCACATCGACTCCGGCGCCATCTCGGTCATCGACCACAGCGGCAACGTCCTGCCGGTCGCGCCGAACGGTGTCGCCACGGTCGGTCCCGGGCAGAACATCCCGCTGAACAACTTCGACCGGGTGCCCGGCTCGCCCATCCTGACCAACAACGTCACGGCCGCTACGGCCCGGGGCGGTATCACCATCGTCGGCGGGATCACCCAAGGAGCGGTCCACGGCGCCAGAATCACCGAGCCGAGCAGGTGAGCGAAGAGATGACGGAAGACCCCCGGCTGCGTATCGCGGCTTCGAGTGCGGGCGGGACCGAGTGGGCGCACCTGGACGCGCTGGTGGCCGCCGAGGTGTCCTGGGGAAACCGGGTCAAGAAGTACTGGTATGTCGTCGACCCGCACTTCGGGGACTGGGAACTCACCTTTGACAAGCCCTTCCACGTGGCCCGGCTCAGGGAGACGTTCATCTTTCCCCCCAGCATTCAACTGATGACCGTCGAGGCGCAGCCGAACGGCCTCGGTGCCAGGATGTTCCTGAGCGACAACCTGAACAGGCTCGGGATCTCGGCGCCGCTGTCCAAGGACCTGCCCGCCGTCAACGCGGAGATCGAGCTATGAGCGAGCACGCCGAACAGGGTCCCCGGCCGATCGAGGTCTCCCCGCTGATCTACCGGCTGGCCGACAGCGTCGTGCTGATCGGTGTGCGGACGGGCGACCGCGGCCCGGAACCGCTCTACACGGATGTCTCCGGAGCGCTGTGCGCCGTCGCGTACACCGACCCGGAGGAGATCCGGCGCGATCTGCCCGAGGGCTACCGGCTGTTCCAGATCACCGTTCCCGAACTGCTCGCCCAACTGCCGCCCGCGGCCGGGCTGATCATCGATCCGCGCGCCGCCTCGCCGATCCACGTGGCCGCCGAGGAGCGCGATGTGGTGATCGCGGCGGGCCTGCCGTTCCCGGCCGGCGCGTACATCAAGGTCAAGGCGTCCGCGGACCCGCAGCCCCGGCTGCTGGCCGCCGCACTGCCGCGGATCGAGGCGCTGGCCGCGGTGCGGCGGCTGTACCTCACGCGCTACCGGGTCGCGGACGCCCGGGAGAAGATCCTGGTGGTGTACGAGGTCGACGCGGTGCCCGGAGCCGACACCGCGGCCGCGGACGCGGTGATGGCCGCCGCGGCCGACATCGCCCTGGCCGACCCGATGCAGATCGTGGCCCTCGGCGACGTTCCGGAGGACCTGCGCGCCGTCGTTCTCGCCGACGTCGAGCCCGCGTACGTCCGGCCGGATCTGCGGGGCTGAGCGGGCGCCCGCCCGCAGGCCCATTACGCTGCCGCTATGACCACCGCTACTGTCGCGCCCGACCTCGAAACGTTCCGCAAGCTGGCGGAGGACCGCCGGGTGATCCCCGTCAGCCGGAGGCTTTTGGCGGACGGCGACACCCCGGTCGGGCTGTACCGCAAGCTCGCGGGCGAGCGTCCTGGGACGTTCCTGCTGGAGTCGGCGGAGAACGGCCGCTCGTGGTCGCGGTACTCGTTCGTCGGGGTGCGCAGCGCCGCGACGCTGACCGAGCGCGACGGGCAGGCGCACTGGCAGGGGACCCCGCCGGTGGGCGTGCCCACCGGCGGCGATCCGCTGGAGGCGCTGCGGGTCACGGTCGAGACCCTGCACACCCCGCGCGACCTGCACGCGGGCGGCGGGCTGCCGCCGTTCACCGGCGGGATGGTCGGCTACCTCGGCTACGACATCGTGCGCCGCCTGGAGAAGATCGGCGAGCACGGCGAGGACGAACTGCGGCTGCCCGAGCTGACGATGCTGCTCACCTCGGACCTGGCGGTGCTGGACCACTGGGACGGCAGCGTGCTGCTGATCGCGAACGCGATCAACCACAACGACCTGGCCACCGGCATCGACGAGGCGTACGCCGACGCCGTCGCCCGGCTGGACGCGATGGCCGCGGACCTGGCCCGGCCGGCCGGGTCGGCCGCCGTCGAGCTGCCCGCCTCGGAGCTGCCGGAGTTCACCGGGCGCTGGGGATCGGCGGCCTACCAGGCGGCCGTCGAGGACATCAAGGAGCGGATCCGGGCGGGCGAGGCGTTCCAGGTGGTGCCCTCGCAGCGGTTCGAGACCCCGTGTCCGGCGAGCGCGCTGGACGTGTACCGGGTGCTGCGGGCGACCAACCCGAGTCCGTACATGTACCTGTTCCGCTTCGACGGCTTCGACGTCGTGGGCTCCAGCCCCGAGGCGCTGGTCAAGGTCGAGGACGGCCGGGCGCTGGTGCACCCGATCGCCGGCACCCGGCCGCGCGGTGCGACCCCGCAGGAGGACGCGGCGCTCGGGGAGGAACTGATGGCGGATCCCAAGGAGCGTGCCGAGCATCTGATGCTGGTGGACCTGGGCCGCAACGACCTGGGGCGGGTGTGCGAACCGGGCAGCGTCGAGGTCGTGGACTTCATGTCCGTCGAGCGCTACAGCCACGTCATGCACATCGTCTCGACCGTCACCGGCCGGGTGGCCGAGGGCCGCACCGCCTTCGACGTGCTGACGGCCTGCTTCCCGGCCGGCACCCTCTCGGGCGCCCCCAAGCCGCGCGCGATGCAGATCATCGACGAGCTGGAGCCGGTCCGCCGCGGTCTGTACGGCGGCTGCGTCGGCTATCTGGACTTCGCCGGCGACTCCGACACCGCGATCGCCATCCGCACCGCGCTGCTGCGCGACGGCACCGCGTACGTCCAGGCGGGCGCCGGTGTCGTCGCCGACTCGGACCCGGTCGCTGAGGACACCGAGTGCCGAAACAAGGCGGCGGCGGTGCTGCGCGCGGTGGCGACCGCGAGCCGGCTGCACACCGACGCGCAGGCGTGACCGCGGGAACGCCGGTGGGAAAACGCGAAGGCGGGGCGGCCCGGATCGGGCCGCCCCGCCGTGCTTCACGGGGCCGTCAGCCCGTGAAGGCCGAGGTGCCGTTCGGGGTGCCGAGTCCCGTCGGGCCGTCGTATCCGGCCTTGGCGGTGCACAGGTACGAGCCCGAGCAGCTGCCGTTGGAGCCGCTCGTCACGTCGTTGAGCGCCGAGGTGTGGGCGTACGGGAACGAGGTCGGGTACGAACCGGACGACGGGGCGCCGGCGATGGCGTACACACCCGCGATGATCGGCGCCGAGGCGCTGGTGCCACCGAAGGTGTAGTAGCCGGCGGCGATCCCGTACGAGTCGTAGATCGCGACACCGGTGGCCGGGTCGGCGACCGCCGAGACGTCGGAGATGGTCCGCTTGGCGCAGCCGGTGTCCTGCTGCCAGGACTGCTTGGCGTCGTAGGCGGAGCAGCCGGAGCCGGTGCCCTCGGTGCTGTTCGTGGACCAGACGGTCTCGGTCCAGCCGCGGGCGTTGGAGGCGGTCTTGAGGGCGGTGCCGCCGACCGAGGTCACGTACTTGGAGGCGGCGGGGTACTCGGCGCCGTAGGCGGAGTCACCGGCGCTGACCGTGATCGCCACACCCGGGTGGTTGAAGTAGCTGCTGTCGTAGGAGGCGTCGGAGGAGGACTCCCCGCCGCCGTAGCTGTTCGAGACGTACTTCGCGCCCAGGGTGACGGCACGGTTCACCGCGGTGCCGAGGTTCGCCATCGAGGGGGTCTTGGCCTCGACGAGCAGGATCTTGCACTTGGGGCAGATCGCGCTGGCCATGTCGAGGTCGAGGGATATCTCCTCCGACCAGCCGGCGTCGGCGGTGGGCAGCGCGGTGGTGCTGCCGGTCTGACTGACCTTCTTGAAGCAGCCGTTGGCCGTGGTGCAGGCCGGCAGTCCGTAGTGCGCGCGGTAGACGCCGAGGTCCGCCTCGGCGTTCGGGTCGTCGTAGGCGTCGACGATCGCGATCGTCCGCCCGGCGCCGTTGGCGGCCGCCGCGGAGGTCAGCCCGTAGGCCTTCTGAAGATCGCTCGGGCCGTAACCTGTGGGGGCGGCGGCCGCATTGGGGGTGATCGTCGTGCCTCGGACGTTGGTGGTGTGCACCGTGCCGCTGGTGACGCGGAGCGCCTTGCACGCCATCTCGCCCGCCTTGGGCAGGGCACAGGCGCGCGCGGTGTGCACGGCCTGGTCCGCGTTCACTGCGACGTTCCGGGCGGTCGCGGCGGTCCGCGCGACCGGCTGCGCGTCGGCGGACGGGGCGATGGCGAAGCCCGCCAGGGCCAGTGCCGCGACGGCGGTGAGGGAGAGTCCGGCGCGCCGAAGCGACGCCGGAGTAAGGGTTGTGCGCAACGTACTGCCTCCTGGGGCGGTAACCCGGGGGCTGTGCGGGGGGAATTGATCCGCTGGAGCGAGGTGGTCGCACGGGGGATCGGCGCGAACGTATGGTGACGGGCGCACGTCAACAAGACGGCAGACGGAGTCTCTACCTCCGCTTTGCTTTCGGCAGTGATCGCATGGGTGAAAACTTGCTCACTCATGGGCTGGTCGGTGCATGAAATCGACTCGTGGTGGTCTGTCCCTGATCGGTCCCCCGCCTGTGCCGCCCGCGGGCCGACGCGCGATAGTGGTCTACGTGACTGCCGTGCCCCAGCCCCGCCCCGCCGAAGAATCCGCGACCACCGCGACCGTCCCGGTTCCGCCCGCGCCCGCCCCGGAACCCGCCGCCGACCCCGTGGTGACGGGGCCGCCGGCGCGCACCCGCGCCGCGGGCCGCCGCAGCCTGGCCCTCGCGCTGCTGCTCGGCGTCGCCGGCGCCGCCCTCACGCTGCTCGCGGCGGGCAAGACCTGGGCCCACGGGACCGCGAAGTACGCCGAGGGCTCGGTGGCGCTCACCGTCTCCGGCAGCGAGATCACCGGCGTGCCCGGCGCGCTCGCGCTCGTCGGCCTCGCCGCGCTGGTCGCCGTGTTCGCCGTCCGCGGGATCGGCCGCGCCGTCGTCTCGGGACTGCTCGTGCTGTGCGGCGCGGGCATCGTGACCGCAGCCCTCACCGACGGCCCCGGCTCCGCCCTGGACGCGGCCGCCACGGCCGCCACGACGCTGGCCAGTACGACCGTCGTCGGTGAGAGTTCCACCACATGGCCATGGGCCGCCGCCGCCGGGGGAGCGCTGCTGCTCGCGGCCGGAATGCTGGCCGTGCTGCGCGGCCGCCACTGGCCGGGGATGTCCAACCGCTACGACCGGGACGGGGCCACCGGCCTGCCGTCCCGCAAGGCGCAGCGCCCCGCCCCGGACCCCGAGCGCCCCGAGGAGCTGTGGAAGGCCCTCGACCGCGGCGAGGACCCGACCGGGGGCTGACCGGGGCTGACCGGGGGCCGGCGTGGGGCCGACCTGGGGCCGGCCCACGCCGCACCCCCGTGCACAAGGCGCTCCGGGAGCGCGCAAGAATGGACGAGGACAACTTCCCCGACCGAGAACATAATGGGAGCACTCATGGCGGGCACCAACCACGGCCACACCCCTGCCGCCTGGACCGGCGTCATAATCGCCTTCATCGGATTCTGCGTCTCGGGTGCCTTCATGGTGATGGCCGAGCCGCTCGGATTCTGGGCGGGCCTGGTCGTGGTCCTGCTCGGCGGCGTCGTCGGCCTCGTGATGCGCGCGATGGGCCTGGGCCAGCCCCGGAAGCCCGCCCACAGCTGACGTCCGGCTCCAACGGCACGACACGCACGACAGGCGCGGCCCCGGCTGATCCGGGGCTGCGCCTTCGTACGTCCCGGGGCACAATCAGGCACGTGACCGACAAGCTGACCGCCGTGCCGCCGCCCGCCGGCACCGCCGCGCCGCATCACGAGCCGTGGTCCGCCCCGGAGCCCGCGCCGCCCGCCGGCCGGCTGCGGCGGGCCGCCGTCCCGCTGGGGGTGCTGGCGGGAGTCGTCGCCGCCTTCGCGTACGTCGGAGCGGTCGACCCGAACACCCCCGGCCACTACCCGGTCTGCCCGCTGCTGAAGTACACCGGGATCTACTGCCCCGGGTGCGGCGGGCTGCGCAGCGCCCACGCGGTCGCGCACGGTGACTTCGGCGCGGCTCTCGGTCTGAACGCGCTGGCGGTGGCGGCCTATGTGCTCTTCGCCGTGGTCTGGGTGGTGTGGCTGTCGCGGACGCTGCGCGGCCGTCCGTTCGAGATCCGGATGCGGCCCGCGTACTGGTGGGCGATCGGCGCGGTGGCGCTGTTCTTCAGCGTCGCCCGGAACCTTCCGTTCGGATCGGCGCTCGCCCCGTAGCGCTCCAGCGCTCCAGCGCCCCGGTACGCCGGGTGATGGCAGGAACCGGCCATCTGCTGTCCGGTCCGCCCCCCTGGCGGCCGGAGGAACCGTGCCACGCAGGGCGGACGGATACCCCCGGTGGCCGCATTTGTCCAGGTAGTGGGACCGGGATCGACCGGATGCGCGCCCTCCGCCCTCGGCCGGATACCATCAGTGAGCCGAAGCAGGCATTTGCCGGCTTGATCGTTGACTGGCTTGATCGTTTCGGTGTACGGACCGTGCTCCACCACCCAGCCCGGAAGGGGACCGCTCGCGTGAGTGTGCTCGACGAGATCATCGACGGAGTCCGCGCCGACCTCGCCGACCGGCAGGCTCAGGTCTCCATCGACGAGCTCAAGGAGCGGGCCGCCAAGGCACGCGAAGCGATGGACGGAGTCGCCGCGCTGCGCGGTGACAGCGTCAAGGTCATCTGCGAGGTCAAGCGCTCCAGCCCCTCCAAGGGCGCGCTGGCCGCCATCGCCGACCCGGCCGGGCTCGCCGCCGACTACGAGGCGGGCGGCGCCGCGGTCATCAGCGTCCTCACCGAACAGCGCAAGTTCGGCGGCTCCCTCGCCGACCTCGAAGCGGTCCGCGCCAAGGTCGACATCCCGGTGCTCCGCAAGGACTTCATCGTCACCGCGTACCAGCTGTGGGAGGCCCGCGCCTACGGTGCCGACCTCGCCCTGCTGATCGTCGCCGCCCTGGAGCAGGACGCGCTGGTCTCGCTCATCGAGCGTGCGACCTCGATCGGGCTCACCCCGATCGTCGAGGTGCACGACGAGGAGGAGGTCGCCCGCGCGGTCGACGCCGGCGCCCGGATCATCGGCGTCAACGCCAGGAACCTCAAGACCCTCGAGGTCGACCGCGGCAACTTCGCGCGCATCGCGCCCGAGATCCCGGACGAGATCGTGAAGATCGCCGAGTCCGGTGTCCGCGGCCCGCACGACCTCATCGCGTACGCCAACGACGGCGCCGACGCCGTGCTCGTCGGCGAGTCCCTGGTGACCGGCAAGGACCCGCGGGCGGCCGTCGCCGACCTCGTGGCCGCCGGCGCCCACCCCGCCCTGCGGTTCGGGCGGAAGTAACCCCCATGTCGATCTCGACGCGCCTCGCCCCCGGTTGCCGCCCCCGCGGCTGCCGGGCGCCGGCGCGTCGCGTATTGGGCCGTCGGGTGCGTTATGTGATCGGCGGCGAGCCCGGACAGGTCAACGGAATGCGATGGCGTCGCGGCTGAGCCGCGACACTTCCATCAGCCATCGCATTTCACTGTCAGGGGACTCCTGTGTCTGCCATGTCAGAATTCTTCATTCCCGATCCTGAGGGTCGGATCCCGAGCGCCGAAGGCTACTTCGGCGCGTTCGGCGGCAAGTTCATCCCGGAGGCGCTGGTCGCCGCCGTGGACGAGGTCGCCGCGGAGTACGAGAAGGCCAAGGCCGATCCGGCCTTCGCCGCCGAGCTGAACGACCTGATGGTCAACTACACCGGCCGGCCGAGCGCGCTCACCGAGGTCGCGCGGTTCGCCGAGCACGCGGGCGGCGCCCGGGTGTTCCTCAAGCGCGAGGACCTCAACCACACCGGCTCGCACAAGATCAACAACGTGCTGGGCCAGGCGCTGCTCACCAAGCGGATGGGCAAGACCCGCGTCATCGCCGAGACCGGCGCCGGCCAGCACGGCGTCGCCACCGCCACCGCGTGCGCGCTCTTCGGCCTCGAGTGCACCATCTACATGGGCGAGGTCGACACCAAGCGCCAGGCGCTGAACGTCGCACGGATGCGGATGCTCGGCGCCGAGGTCGTCTCCGTGACGTCCGGCAGCCGCACCCTCAAGGACGCCATCAACGAGGCGTTCCGCGACTGGGTCGCCAACGTCGACCGCACCCACTACCTCTTCGGCACGGTGGCCGGACCGCACCCCTTCCCGGCGCTGGTCCGTGACTTCCACCGGGTCATCGGCGTCGAGGCCCGCCGGCAGATCCTGGAGCGCACCGGACGGCTCCCGGACGTCGCCGTCGCCTGCGTCGGCGGTGGCTCGAACGCCATCGGGCTCTTCCACGCCTTCCTCCCCGACGCGGGCGTACGCCTCGTCGGCTGCGAGCCCGCAGGCCACGGCGTGGAGACCGGCGAGCACGCCGCGACCCTCAGCCAGGGCGAGCCCGGCATCCTGCACGGCTCCCGCTCCTACGTCCTGCAGGACGACGAGGGGCAGATCACCGAGCCGTACTCGATCTCGGCGGGACTGGACTACCCGGGCGTCGGCCCGGAGCACTCCTACCTCAAGGACACCGGCCGCGCCGAGTACCGCGCGGTCACCGACGACGACGCGATGCAGGCACTGCGCCTGCTGTCGCGCACCGAGGGCATCATCCCCGCGATCGAGAGCGCGCACGCGCTCGCCGGAGCGCTGGAGATCGGCCGCGAACTGGGCCCGGACGCCCTGCTCCTGGTGAACCTCTCCGGACGCGGCGACAAGGACATGGACACCGCGGCCCGCTACTTCGGTCTGTACGAGAACGAGAACGAGCAGGGGGAAGCCAAGTGAGCGGCAACATCGCGCTGTTGAACGCGGCCCTGGCCGCGGCGAAGGCCGAGAACCGGGCCGCGCTGGTCGGCTACCTCCCGGCCGGATTCCCCACCGTCGACGGCGGCATCGAAGCCGTCAAGGCGATGCTCGAAGGCGGCTGCGACGTCGTCGAGATCGGCCTGCCGCACAGCGACCCGGTGCTCGACGGACCGGTCATCCAGACCGCCGACGACATCGCGCTGCGCGGCGGCGTCCGGATCAAGGACGTGCTGCGCACCGTCCGCGAGGCGCACGCCGCCACCGGAGCGCCGGTGCTGGTCATGACGTACTGGAATCCCGTCGACCGGTACGGCGCCGATCGGTTCGCCGCCGACCTCGCCGAGGCGGGCGGCGCCGGCTGCATCCTGCCCGACCTGCCGGTCGAGGAGTCCGAGGTGTGGCGCAAGGCCGCGGAGCTGCACGGTCTGGCCACCGTCTTCGTGGTCGCGCCGAGCAGCCGCGACGCGCGGCTCGCCAAGATCACCGCGGTGGGCACCGGTTTCGTCTACGCGGCGTCGCTGATGGGCGTCACCGGCACCCGGGTGAGCGTCGGCGAGCAGGCGGCCGACCTCGTCCTGCGCACCCGCGCCACCACGGACCTGCCGGTCTGTGTCGGCCTGGGCGTCTCCAACCCCGAGCAGGCCGCCGAGGTCGCCGCCTTCGCGGACGGCGTCATCGTCGGCTCCGCGTTCGTCAAGCGGCTTCTGGACGCGCCCGACCTGGAAGCGGGTCTGGCCGGGGTGCGGGAGCTGGCCGGCGAGCTGGCGGCGGGCGTCCGCAAGCGCACCGGGGCGGTCCGGCAGAGCCGGTAGGACAGATCGTTTTAGTCCCTCATTAGGGCGAATCAGGACCGGGGAGGCGCAGCGGCGCCTCCCCGGTTCGTTGTCCAGGGGTGTGAGCCAGAAGAACCGTGAGGGAAAGCGCACCGCCCGTGAGGCGATGCATGGACAGCGCGAGAAGGACAAGGCGCGCGACAAACGCAAGAGGACACTGATCGTCGGCGGTGCCGTCGTCGTGGTCCTGGCGATTGCCGGGGTGGTGGCCGGGGTGCTGGCCAACCACAAGAGCGAACCGGCCAAACCGGTGGCGTCCCCCAAGGGCGCGACCGGCAACGACAACCTCGTCATTCCCACCGGCGCGGCCGACGCGCCGTCCACCCTGACCGTCTACGAGGACTTCCGCTGCCCCGGCTGCGGCATGTTCGAGAAGACCTTCCGCGACACCGTGCACTCCCTGGAGGACAGCGGCGCGCTGAAGGCCGACTACCACCTGGTGACGATCATCGACGGCAACATGGGCGGTACCGGCTCGCTGAACGCGGGCAACGCCGCCGTCTGCGCGCAGGACGCGGGCAAGTTCCGGGCGTTCCACGACGTTCTCTACGAGAACCAGCCGGACGAGCGGGAGGACAAGTTCGGGGACAAGGCGTATCTGCTGGAGCTCGCCGACAAGGTGCCGGGGCTGAAGACCGACACCTTCACCGCGTGTGTGAACAACGGCACGTACGACAGCTGGATCAAGAAGTCGGCCGCCGCCTTCGGCGGCTCCGGCTTCAGTTCCACCCCGACCGTGCTGCTCAACGGCAAGAGCGTCTACGGAAACCAGACCGACCCGCTGACCCCGGACAAGCTCAAGCAGCAGGTCGAGGCGGCCAACAAGGGCAAGAAGGCGGGCACCGTCACGCCGACCCCCACGTCCTGACACCCGTCCCGACCGCATCACGACCGCATCACGACGGCAGGGCCGTTACGCGTCCGTAGCCGGGCTGGTTGCCACTCCACCCGCCCGGCACGGTAGCGTCGGCCCTGCTATGGAGATCCTCGCTTTCATTCCCAGTCCGTCCAGCGGTGTGGTGTACCTCGGACCCATCCCGCTCCGCGGCTACGCGTTCTGCATCATCATCGGCGTCTTCGTAGCCGTCTGGCTCGGAAACAAGCGGTGGGTGGCCCGCGGTGGCCAGAAGGGGACCGTCGCGGACATCGCCGTGTGGGCGGTGCCCTTCGGACTCGTCGGCGGCCGGCTCTACCACGTCATCACCGACTACGAGCTGTACTTCGGTGACGGCAAGGACTGGGTCAACGCGTTCAAGATCTGGGAGGGCGGCCTCGGCATCTGGGGCGCGATCGCGCTCGGTGCGGTCGGCGCCTGGATCGGCTGCCGCCGCCGGGGCATCCCGCTGCCGGCCTGGGCGGACGCCCTCGCCCCGGGCATCGCGCTGGCGCAGGCCTGCGGCCGCTGGGGCAACTGGTTCAACCAGGAGCTCTACGGGCGCGCCACCGACCTGCCGTGGGCGCTGAAGATCAGCGCCACCGACAGCCACCCGGGCGGCACCTACCACCCGACGTTCCTGTACGAGTCGCTGTGGTGCGTCGGTGTCGCGCTGCTGGTGATCTGGGCGGACCGCAAGTACGGCCTCGGCCACGGCCGGGCCTTCGCGCTGTACGTCGCGTCGTACTGTGTGGGCCGCTTCTGGATCGAGTACATGCGCGTCGACGACGCCCACCACATCCTGGGTCTGCGGCTGAACGACTGGACCTCGATCGTCGTCTTCATCGGCGCCGTGGTCTACATGGTGCTGTCGGCGCGGTGGCACCCGGGCGTCGAGACGGTCGTGGAGCCGGCGGCGGCGGGCGGCGACGTGAGCCTGGACAAGGGCACCGCGGACGCGGACGCCGGGAAGAACGGCAAGGACGCCGATTCCCAGGGCTCCGACGCCGAGGATTCCGAAGCCTCGAACTCTGGCGCGAAGGTGTCGGAGAACGACGGCGCAGAGGCGTCCAAATCCTCCTGAACCCCCTCGCTCCTCCCGCGGCCGCCGGCTCTTCCGAGTCCGGCGGCCGCGGTGTTTTCGCAGGTAGGACAGCCTTTCCTAGCTGGAATGCGGCGGAATTCGCGCGTACCTTCGGGGTGTTCGCAGGGAGGGGACCGGGGCGCGTGCTCCGGTCGGAGGGAGTACCGCCACATGTCGACGGCCGTCGAGACCGACGAGAAGCCCGCGCCGTACCACGTCGCGCACCACACCCACCGGGACGTCAGCGGTGGCTGGCTGCGGCCCGCGGTGTTCGGGGCGATGGACGGACTGGTGTCGAACCTCGCGCTGATGACCGGTGTCGCCGGCGGTGACGTCGACACGAAGGTGATCGTGGTCACCGGGCTGGCGGGGCTGGCGGCCGGCGCGTTCTCGATGGCGGCGGGGGAGTACACCTCGGTGGCCTCGCAGCGCGAGCTGGTCGAGGCGGAGCTGGCCATCGAACGGCTGGAGCTGAGCCGGCACCCCAAGGACGAGCTGCGGGAGCTGGCCGCGCTGTACGTGTCCCGCGGTGTGGAGCCCGAGCTGGCGATGGAGGTGGCCCGGCAGATGTCGGCCGACCCCGAGCAGGCGCTGGAGATACACGCCCGCGAGGAACTGGGCATCGACCCGGCGGACCTGCCGTCGCCGCTGGTGGCGGCCGGCTCCTCGTTCGTGTCCTTCGCGCTCGGCGCGCTGCTGCCGGTGCTGCCCTATCTGCTGGGCGCCACGGCGCTGTGGCCCGCGCTGGTGCTGGCGCTGATCGGGCTGTTCGGCTGCGGTGCCGCGGTGGCCCGGGTGACGGCCCGCTCGTGGTGGTTCAGCGGAATCCGGCAGCTCCTGTTGGGCGGAGCGGCTGCCGGGGTTACCTTCGTACTGGGTTCATTCATCGGTACCGCCGTCGGCTGAGCCGCGTGATCGAGGCCACAAGCCTCCTGTTGTTTCCCTCTCGTTTCAGGTACCGCGCCACCGGGCATCAGACCGTGGCGCCGGGCGGGATCCGTCCCGGGCAACTCTGTAACGACATGGTCCGTAGGTACTGCGTACTCCCTGCATACACCGCACCTTGTCCACATGATGGAACTGAGTATCCGCTTCTCGAACACTCGGTCATCATGTAACCTGCACGAAATCGCAGAGGGCCAACGTCGTCCCTATTGCGCATGCCTATGACAGGCACTGCATATATGCCAATGACGACGACGGGAGAGCCGATGCGTTCCGCGTTCATGGACGGGCGACCCGCCCCGCAGGGAATGTACGACCCCCGCAACGAGCACGACGCCTGTGGCGTCGGCTTCGTGGCCACCCTGACGGGCGAGGCCAGCCACGCGCTGGTCGAGCAGGCACTGACCGTTCTGCGCAATCTGGAGCACCGCGGTGCCACCGGTTCCGAACCCGACTCGGGTGACGGCGCGGGCATCCTCCTCCAGGTCCCGGACGCGTTTCTGCGCGAAGCCGCCGGGTTCGCCCTCCCCGGGGCCGGCCACTACGCCGTAGGCATCGGATTCCTGCCCGTCGACACCGAGGACCGCACCAAGGCCGTCGACGCGATCGAGAGGATCGCCGTCGAAGAGGGCCTCAGCGTCCTCGGCTGGCGCGAGGTCCCCGTCGCGCCGCAGCTGCTGGGTGCCACGGCCCGCTCGACGATGCCGCACTTCGCCCAGCTCTTCGTCGCCGACGCCTCGGGCACCAGGTCCGGCCTGGCGCTGGACCGGCCCGCCTTCGTGCTGCGCAAGCGCGCCGAGCGCGAGGCCGACGTCTACTTCCCGTCGCTGTCCGCGCGCACGATCATCTACAAGGGCATGCTCACCACCGGGCAGCTGGAGCCGTTCTTCCCGGACCTGTCGGACCGGCGGACCGCCACCGCGATCGCCCTGGTGCACTCCCGCTTCTCCACCAACACCTTCCCGAGCTGGCCGCTGGCCCACCCGTACCGGTTCGTGGCGCACAACGGTGAGATCAACACCGTCAAGGGCAACCGCAACTGGATGCGGGCCCGCGAGTCGCAGCTCGACAGCGACCTGTTCGACGGCAGCCTGGAGCGGGTCTTCCCGGTCTGCACCCCGGGCGCCTCGGACACCGCGTCCTTCGACGAGGTGCTGGAACTGCTGCACCTCGGCGGCCGCTCGCTGCCGCACAGCGTGCTGATGATGATCCCCGAGGCATGGGAGAACCACGCCTCGATGGAGCCCGCCCGCCGCGCGTTCTACCAGTACCACTCCACGATCATGGAGCCCTGGGACGGGCCGGCCTGTGTCACCTTCACCGACGGCACCCAGGTCGGCGCGGTCCTGGACCGCAACGGTCTGCGCCCCGGCCGCTACTGGGTGACCGACGACGGCCTCGTCGTGCTCGCCTCGGAGTCCGGCGTCCTGGACATCGAGCCCGGCAAGATCGTCCGCAAGGGACGGCTGCAGCCCGGCAAGATGTTCCTCGTCGACACCGCCGAGCACCGCATCATCGAGGACGACGAGATCAAGACGGCGCTGGCCGCCGAGCACCCGTACGCGGAGTGGCTCGACGCCGGGCTGATCGCCCTGGAGGACCTGCCCGAGCGTGAGCACATCGTGCACACCCACGCCTCGGTCACCCGCCGCCAGCAGACCTTCGGCTACACCGAGGAAGAGCTGCGCGTCATCCTCGCCCCGATGGCCAAGACCGGCGGCGAGCCGCTCGGCTCCATGGGCACCGACTCGCCGATCGCGGCGCTGTCCGACCGCCCCCGGCTGCTCTTCGACTACTTCACCCAGCTCTTCGCGCAGGTCACCAACCCGCCGCTGGACGCCATCCGCGAGGAGCTCGTCACCTCGCTGATCTCCACGGTCGGCCCCGGCGGCAACCTGCTGGAGCCGTCACCGGCCTCCTGTCGCAACGTCGTGCTGCCCTTCCCGGTGATAGACAACGACGAGCTGGCCAAGCTCATCCACATCAACGCCGACGGCGACCTGCCCGGCCTCGGCGCCGCGACCCTGTCCGGCCTGTACCGGGTCGCGGGCGGCGGCGCGTCCCTCGCGGCGCGCCTCAGCGAGATCTGCGCCGAGGTCGACACCGCGATGGAGGACGGCGCGCGCCTCATCGTGCTGTCCGACCGGCACTCCGACGCCGAGCACGCGCCGATCCCGTCGCTGCTGCTCACCTCGGCCGTCCACCACCACCTGATCCGTACCAAGCAGCGCACCCAGGTCGGCCTGATCGTCGAGGCGGGCGATGTGCGCGAGGTGCACCACGTCGCGCTGCTCATCGGCTACGGTGCCGCGGCCGTCAACCCGTACCTGGCCATGGAGTCCGTCGAGGACCTGGCGCGCGCGGACACCTTCCTGCAGGGCATCGAGGCCGAGGACGCGATCCGCAACCTCATCAAGGCGCTCGGCAAGGGCGTCCTGAAGGTCATGTCCAAGATGGGCATCTCCACCGTCGCCTCCTACCGCGGCGCTCAGGTCTTCGAGGCCATCGGCCTGGACACCGAGTTCGTGGACACCTACTTCCACGGCACCGACACCAAGCTCGGCGGCTCCGGCCTCGACGTGGTCGCCCAGGAGGTCGCCGCCCGGCACGCCAAGGCCTACCCGGTCTCCGGCATCGCCGCCGCGCACCGCCGCCTCGACATCGGCGGCGAGTACCAGTGGCGCCGCGAGGGCGAGCCGCACCTGTTCGACCCGGACACGGTCTTCCGGCTGCAGCATTCCACGCGCACCCGCCGCTACGACATCTTCAAGCAGTACACCAGCCGCGTCGACGAGCAGTCGGAGCGTTTGATGACGCTGCGCGGGCTGTTCAACTTCAAGGAGGGCCGTACCCCGATCTCCATCGACGAGGTCGAGCCGGTCTCCTCGATCGTCCGGCGCTTCTCCACCGGCGCCATGTCGTACGGCTCCATCTCCATGGAGGCGCACGAGACCCTCGCCATCGCCATGAACCAGCTGGGCGGCAAGTCCAACACCGGTGAGGGCGGCGAGGACGCCGAGCGGCTCTACGACCCGGCCCGGCGCAGCGCCATCAAGCAGGTCGCCTCCGGCCGCTTCGGCGTGACCAGCGAATACCTGGTGAACTCCGACGACATCCAGATCAAGATGGCGCAGGGCGCCAAGCCCGGCGAGGGCGGCCAGCTGCCCGGCCACAAGGTCTACCCCTGGGTCGCCAAGACCCGGCACAGCACGCCCGGCGTCGGCCTGATCTCGCCGCCGCCGCACCACGACATCTACTCGATCGAGGACCTCGCCCAGCTGATCCACGACCTGAAGAACGCCAACCCCAAGGCGCGCATTCACGTCAAGCTGGTCTCCGAGGTCGGCGTCGGCACCGTCGCCGCCGGTGTCTCCAAGGCACACGCGGACGTCGTCCTGATCTCCGGCCACGACGGCGGAACGGGCGCCTCGCCGCTCACCTCGCTCAAGCACGCGGGCGGCCCCTGGGAGCTCGGCCTGGCCGAGACCCAGCAGACGCTGCTGCTCAACGGGTTGCGCGACCGTATCGTCGTGCAGACCGACGGCCAGCTCAAGACCGGCCGTGACGTCGTCATCGCCGCCCTGCTGGGCGCCGAGGAGTTCGGCTTCGCGACCGCACCGCTGGTCGTCTCGGGCTGCATCATGATGCGCGTCTGCCACCTGGACACCTGCCCGGTCGGCGTCGCCACCCAGAACCCGGTGCTGCGCGAGCGCTTCAGCGGCAAGGCCGAGTACATCGTCAACTTCTTCGAGTTCATCGCCGAAGAGGTCCGCGAGATCCTCGCCGAGCTGGGCTTCCGCACCATCGAGGAGGCCGTCGGCCACGCCGAGCTCATCGACGCCGGCCGCGCCGTCGACCACTGGAAGGCGCAGGGCCTGGACCTGGCCCCGCTGCTGTACGTGCCGGAGCTGCCCGACGGCGCGGTCCGGCACCAGGTAACGGTGCAGGACCACGGTCTGGAGAAGGCGCTCGACAACACGCTGATCCAGCTCGCCGAGGAGGCGCTGGCCACCGGCGCCCCGGTCCGTATCCAGCTCCCGATCCGCAACGTCAACCGCACGGTCGGCACCATGCTCGGCCACGAGGTGACGAAGAAGTACGGTGGCGCGGGCCTGCCCGAGGACACCATCGACGTCACCCTGACCGGCTCCGCCGGCCAGTCGTTCGGCGCCTTCCTCCCCCGGGGCATCACGCTCCGCCTGGAGGGCGACGCCAACGACTACGTCGGCAAGGGCCTGTCCGGTGGCCGCGTCATCGTCCGCCCGGACCGCGGTGCCGACCACCTCGCCGAGTTCTCCACCATCGCGGGCAACACCATCGCGTACGGTGCGACCGGCGGCGAGCTGTTCCTGCGCGGCCGGACCGGCGAACGGTTCTGCGTCCGCAACTCCGGTGCCACCGTCGTCTCGGAGGGCGTGGGCGACCACGGCTGCGAGTACATGACCGGCGGCCGGGCCGTCGTCCTGGGCGAGACGGGCCGCAACTTCGCGGCCGGCATGTCCGGCGGTATCGCGTACGTCCTGGACCTCGACCCGGACAACGTCAACACCGGCATGGTCAATGTCGAGGCGCTCGACGCCGAGGACATCACGTGGCTGCACGATGTCGTGCGCCGCCACCAGGAGGAGACCGGCTCCACCGTCGCCGAGAAGCTGCTCGGCGACTGGGGAACCACCCTCACCCGCTTCGGCAAGGTCATGCCGAGGGACTACAAGGCAGTGCTCGCCGCCAAGAACGCCGCCGAGCAGGCCGGACTCTCCGAGTCCGAGACCACCGCGAAGATGATGGAGGCGGCTAATGGCTGACCCCAAGGGCTTCCTCACCACGCCCCGCCAGCTGTGCGACCGGCGTCCCGTCGAGGAGCGCAAGCAGGACTGGAACGAGGTCTACATCCCCGGCGGGCTGTTGCCGATCATCAGCAAGCAGGCCGGCCGCTGCATGGACTGCGGTATCCCGTTCTGCCATAACGGCTGTCCGCTCGGAAACCTCATCCCCGAGTGGAACGACTACGCCTACCGCGAGGACTGGACCGCGGCCAGCGAGCGGCTGCACGCGACCAACAACTTCCCGGAGTTCACCGGGCGGCTGTGCCCCGCGCCCTGCGAGTCCGCCTGTGTGCTGGGCATCAACCAGGACGCCGTCACCATCAAGAATGTCGAAGTCACCATCATCGACAAGGCCTGGGACAGCGGTGACGTGACGCCGCAGCCGCCGGAGCGGCTGTCCGGCAAGACCGTCGCCGTCATCGGCTCGGGCCCGGCCGGTCTGGCCGCCGCCCAGCAGCTGACCCGCGCCGGCCACACGGTCGCGGTGTACGAGCGCGCCGACCGCATCGGCGGCCTGCTGCGCTACGGCATCCCCGAGTTCAAGATGGAAAAGCGGCACATCAACCGCCGTATCGAGCAGATGCGCGCCGAGGGCACCAAGTTCCGCACCGGTGTCCAGATCGGCACCGACCTGCTGGGCGACAAGCTCAAGAAGCGTTATGACGCCGTCGTCATCGCCGCCGGCGCCACCCAGGCCCGCGATCTGCCGGTGCCCGGCCGTGAGCTCGGCGGCATCCACCAGGCGATGGAGTACCTGCCGCTCGCCAACAAGGTGCAGGAGGGCGACTTCGTCGCTCCGCCGATCACCGCCGAGGGCAAGCACGTGGTCGTCATCGGCGGCGGCGACACCGGTGCCGACTGCGTCGGCACCGCCCACCGCCAGGGCGCGGCCTCGGTCACCCAGCTGGAGATCATGCCGCGGCCGTCCGACGACCGCCCGGAGAACCAGCCCTGGCCGACGATGCCGATGACGTACAAGGTCACCTCGGCGCACGAGGAGGGCGGCGAGCGCGTCTACGCCGTCAACACCGTGAAGTTCGAGGGCGACGAGGACGGCAACGTCCAGTCGCTGCACCTGGTCGAGGTGGTGTTCCAGGACGGGAAGTTCGTGCCGCAGCCGGGCACCGAGCGCTCCATCCCGGCCCAGCTCGTCACGCTGGCCATGGGCTTCACCGGCACCGACCAGAAGAACGGCCTGATCGACCAGCTCGGCCTGGAACTGGACGCGCGCGGCAACATCGCCCGCGACCAGGACTACGCGACCAACGTCGGCGGCGTGTTCGTCGCCGGTGACGCGGGCCGCGGCCAGTCGCTCATCGTGTGGGCCATCGCCGAGGGCCGCTCGGCCGCCAGCGCGGTGGACCGCTTCCTGACCGGCGCCAGCACCCTGCCGTCCCCGGTCCGCCCGACGGACCGCCCGGTCTCCGTCTGATCCGCACCACCCCGAGCTGTCCCGCACAACGAAGTGCGGAACATGACGCGGCGCCTGCCCACCCCGACCACGGGGGCAGGCGCCGCGCACCTTTTCCGGACCCGCCGGCCGATCTCAGGTGTCGCACTCCAGCACCGTCCGGCAGAGCGTGCAGCGGGCGGTGACGCGGCCGCGCACCGGGACCCGGATCCGCTGATGGCAGGTGGGGCAGGGGAAGGAGACCCGCGGCGGGTTCGTCGCCTCGAAGGAGTAGCCGCCCAGCGGTGCCGCGGGCTGCGCGGTGCCCGCGCGCCGGTCCCTGGCGTAGCGCCGCCGGGCCGTCCAGCCGGCGGCGAGCAGCGGCGGCTGCCGCCGCTCCTGCTCGGCGAGGACCAGCCCGGCCCGGTAGGCGTCACGCGCCAGCGGGCTGCTGAACCACGGCTCGATGTCGTCGCCGAAGACCAGCGCCCGCTTCGCGAGCACATAGCCGTACTCCTCCGGCGTCAGATAGCCCAGCTTGTACGCGGACATCATCAGCCGGTCCTCCCGGATCGCCGGCTCCTCCCGGTACGAGTCCAGCAGCAGCCAGCCCGCCCCGAGGAACGCCGTCGCGGTGTCGGTCAGGATCTCGTTGTCGCGGGTGCCGGGCAGTTCCAGACCGAGCCGGTGCAGGTAGACGTGCATGACCTCGTGCGCCAGCGCCGCGCCCACATCGCGGCGGTCCGTCTTGAAGCGGGAGTGCAGCTCGACGAAGTACTCGGGGCCCGCCGCCAGTTCGACACTGCCCGCGTGCACCATGTCGCGGAACCCCACCACCATCCGGGCGTCCGGCAGCCGGAAGTGCTGCAGCATCACACGCGCCACGCGCTGCGCCCCCAGATACGGGTCCTCGTCCGGCGGGAACTCCACCGACTCCGGGCGCACGCTCGCCGGGTACTGCTCGACCGTGTCGGCGGACAGCCGCCGGTACAGCGCGGTGAGCGAGCTCTGGATCGTGGCCAGGTGCGGGAACCCGTGCTCGATCTCGGTCACAGCCATCTCCCCCCGCCGGCCACCGTGCGGACCGGTGGCCTTTCGAGATTACGCGTCCGCACCGGGGGAGACGCGGAAACCACTGGTGGTGCCTCCGTGCGGGGGCACAAAGATCGCGGGACCGTACGGTGTGCCCGCTCTGCGGTTGCGGGGGCCGAGGACCCCCGGTCCCATGGAGGAACACGGGAACCCGGGACCGGCCCGAAGGGAACGCATGACGATCAGCGTGGTCATCGCCGATGACCAGGAGATGGTCAGGACCGGTTTCCGGATGATCCTGGACAGCGAGCCGGACATCGACGTCGTCGCCGATGTCGTCGACGGTGAGGCCGCCCTCGACGCCGCCCGCCGGCTGCACCCCGACGTCTGCCTCCTCGACATCCGGATGCCGGGACTCGACGGCCTGGAAGTGACCCGGCTGCTGTGCGCCCCCGAGGTGGTCCGGCCGCCCCGCGTCGTCATCGTCACCACCTTCGACCTGGACGAATACGTGCACACCGCGCTGCGCAACGGCGCCTGCGGCTGCCTGCTCAAGGACTCCAGCCCCGCCATGCTCGTCGAGGCGGTGCGGGCCGCCGCGGTCGGCGACTCGCTGATCTCGCCCGCCATCACCGTGCGGCTGCTGCGCGACATGGCACCGGCCGCCGGCTCGCCGGGGGCCGGTCCCGTACGGCAGCCCGCCGAGCCGCTCACCGAACGCGAGCAGGACGTCGTGCGGTGCCTGGCCCGCGGTATGACGAACGCGGAGATCGCCTCCGAGCTGTTCGTGTCCCTCTCCACCGTCAAGACCCACCTGGGCCATGTGCAGATCAAGCTCGAGGCCCGCAACCGGGTCGAGATCGCGGCCTGGGCGTGGGAGAGCGGGCTGGCCGCCGGGCCGGGAGGCGGGCCCGCGTGAACAATCTGCCCGGGTGGGCGGTCCGGCACCCGGGGCTGGCCGTCGCGGCCAAGATCACGCTCTGCGCGGTGCTGCTGTTCCTGGTCAGCTTCGAGGGCGTGGTCCTCGCCCAGCAGCCGAGCCGCCCGCACGCGATCGTCTGGGCCGCGGGCATCATCGTCTGCCTGTGCGTCGTGCCCTACACCCGCGTCCCGCTCGTCCCCCGGGCCTGCGTGGCCGTCGCCGTCTCCTGGACCGCCTCGATCATCCTCATGGCGGGGGAGCACCCGGAGGTCACCTGGGGCCTGGGCGAGGGCATCGCCCTGCTCGTGCTGCTCGCCGCCGTGGTGCAGCGCTGCCCCGCCCGCACGGCGGCGATCCTCGGACCGATGCTGGGCGTCGCCTGCGTCACCGCCCCCATGCGGGACGTCAGCCCCGGCGCCTTCACCGTCCTGTACGGGGTGCTGACCGTCCTCGTCACCGCGTACTCCCTCATCCAGCGCCAGCAGGCCGGCCAGCGCGTCAACGACCTCGCCGCCGTCCGCTCAGCCGAGCGCCTGGAACTCGCCCGCGAACTGCACGACCTCGTCGCGCACCACGTCACCGGCATCGCCGTCCAGGCGCGCGCCGCCCGCTACACGGGGGTGTCGGGCGAGCAGGCGGACGCCACCTTCGCCCGTATCGAGAACTCCTCGGGCGAGGCGCTCGCGGCGATGCGGCGGCTGGTGCGGGTGCTGCGCGAAGGCGCCGCCGAGACCACGCCGGTCGCCGGCATCGTCCAGGTCAGGGAGCTGGCCGAGGCCTTCTCCGAGGTCGGGCCGCCCGTCGTGCTGTACGTGGAGCGGGGTCTGGACGAACGGATCCCCTCGGACGTCGCCGCCGGAGTGCACCGCATCGTCCGCGAGGCGCTCACCAACATCCGCAAGCACGCCGCCGACGCCACCGCCGTCCGCATCGGCCTGCGCTCCGTGCCCGCGGGGCTCGAACTGCGCATCACCGACGACGGCACCGGCGCCGCCCGCCTCTCCGCGCAGGCGTTCGGCGGCGGCTACGGCCTGGTCGGGCTCCAGGAGCGTGCCGAGGCGCTGGGCGGCGAACTCACCGCGGGCCCGGCCCCCGAGGGCGGCTGGCAGATCCTGGCGACGCTGTCACTCGACGCGTGAACCCGCCGGCCGCGCGGACCCGGCCGGAAGCGTGCACCCGGCGGATGCGCGGGCAGTCGATTCCGGCCCGACCCATGAGTCCAACAGCGGCCCACCTTTGTCCATGGGCGCGCCGGGTCCCCGCGACGCAAGGTGTAGGGCGATCGACCTGTGAAGCAGCTGTACAGCCGGTGGTCACCGGCTGTGCCGCCCACGGCAACCGGCGGTGCGTCCAGCAGCACCGCCATGCCGTGGCGATGCCGTAGTTATGCCGTAGTGAGGAGTGCGATGTCCGCCCCCGACACCAGCATGGAAGCCGGTCCCAGCCGCCGCGCGGTGGTGCTCTCCACCGCAGCCGCCGGACTGGCCGCGGCGCTCGTCCCCGGACAGGGCAGCGCCGCCGCCGCGACGGCCGCCGCGGGCCGAGCGGTGATCCGCTCGGCGCAGCTGGACGTCCGCGTCCACACCGCCTTCCCCGGCATCGCCTCCTACACCGACCGCGGCACCGGCGCCGTCATCCACGGCGCGCCCGCCCCCGCGAGCACCGTCCTCATCGACGGCGCCGTCCACACCCCGCAGGTCACCAGCGCGGTCCGCGCCCACCGCATCGCGTACACCCTCACTTTCGACGGCGGGACGCGCATCGAAGCGCAGATCGCCGTCGACGGCTGGACCGCCGAATTCCGTGTCACCGCCATCGCCGACACCGACAGCCTGCGCGTGGGCACCCTGCAGATCCCCGGACTGCGGCTGCTGAGCGTGCGCAGCGACCAGCCGGGGGCCACCCTGCTCGCCGCGAAGCTGCAGCTCGACAAGGCCACCAGCGGCGACACCCTGGTCCGCGTCACCGCCACCACACCCGCCGAGGCGGCGGCCACCGGCTGCGCGTACGCGGTCGTCGCCACCGACGCGCTCGGCGCCGCGATCGAGAGCAACACCGTCTACGACAAGCCGGTCGGCGCGCAGGGCACCACCTGGGAGAACGGCCGCTTCTGGCGGCAGACCCTGGCCGGCGACGGCTGGATCGAATCCGGGCTGGCGCCCGGCCAGTGGACGTACCGGGCCGCCGGCGCCGCCACCACCGACACCGAGCCGCTGCCGTACGCCAAGGTCATCGTCACCCGGGACCGCAACGGCGACGGGAAGGCCGACTGGCAGGACGCGGCGATCGCACTGCGGGACATCGCCGTCACCCCGCTCGGCGCCGACACCCAGCACCTGCGGGTCGTCCCGCACATCCCGTTCAACTTCGCCAGCCAGGCCACCAACCCGTTCCTGGCCACCCTCGACAACGTCAAGCGGATCTCCCTGGCCACCGACGGGCTGCGGCAGTTCACCCTCCTCAAGGGCTACCAGTCCGAGGGCCACGACTCCGCGCACCCCGACTACGGCGGCAACTACAACCGGCGTGCGGGCGGCCTCGCCGACCTCAACACCCTCGTCGCCCGCGGCGCCCGCTGGAACAGCGACTTCGCCGTCCACGTCAACGCCACCGAGTCCTACCCGGTGGCCAACGCCTTCTCCGACCAGCTCGTCGACAAGACCGACCAGCAGTGGGACTGGCTCGACCAGTCCTATCGGATCAACGCCCGCCGCGACCTGATCAGCGGCGACATCGCCGCCCGCTTCCAGCAGCTGCGCGACGAGACCCACCCGGCGCTCAACACGATCTACCTCGACGTGTTCCGCGAGTCGGGCTGGACCTCCGACCGGCTCCAGCGCCATCTGCGCGCCCAGGGCTGGAACGTCACCAGCGAATGGGGCCACGGCCTGGAGCGCTCCTCCCTGTGGTCGCACTGGGCGAACGAGACCGACTACGGCGGCGACACCTCGCGCGGCATCAACTCGCAGCTCATCCGCATGGTGCGGCACCATCAGAAGGACGTCTTCGCCGACAAGTGGCCGCTGCTGGGCACCGCCAAGCTCGGCACCTTCGAGGGCTGGGTCGGCAAGACCGACTGGAACGCCTTCTACCGCACCGTCTGGACGGAGAACCTGCCCGCCAAGTACCTCCAGGCGTACCCGATCAGCACCTGGACCGACCACGAGATCACCTTCTCCGGACCCACCGCCACCTCGGTGACCGACGCCGACGGCACGAAGACCATCACCACCGACGGCCGCACCGTCTACCGCGGCGGCAGCTACCTGCTGCCCTGGGAGCCGCGGCAGGCCAAAAACCCGCCGAAGCTCTACCACTACAACCCGGCGGGCGGCGCCTCCACCTGGCGGCTGCCGGCCGGCTGGGCGGCGGCCCGCACCGTCAGCCTCTACCGCCTCACCGACCAGGGCCGCCGCTTCGAAGGCGACCTGCCGGTCCGGTCCGGCTCCGTCACCGTGCCCGCCGAGGCCGGACAGCCCTACGTCGTGTACCGCGACCGGGCGCCCCGCCAGGCCGCCCCCGGCTGGGGCGAGGGCACCGTGATCCACGACCCCGGCTTCCACTCCGGCCGGCTCGACGACTGGCACGTCAACGGGCCGGCGACCGTCGTCCGCAACCCCATCGGCGACTACGAACTCGTCATCGGCGCCGGCCCCGCCGCCTTCGTCGGCCAGCGCCTGACGCGGCTGCGGCCCGGCAGCTACGCGGCCTCCGTCCAGGTCGAGGTCGGCGCCACCGCGGGGGAGCGGCGCAGGGCGGCCCTGGAGGTCCGTACCGCCGACGGCGTCACCGCCGTCAACTGGACCGACACCTCCACCGCGGGCAACTACGTCGCCGCCGACCGCAAGCACGGCTCCCGCATGCAGCGGATGTTCACCTGGTTCACCGTCCCCGAAGGCGGCGGCCCGGTCACCCTCGCCCTGCGCGCCGACGAGGGAGCGGCCCGCGTCACCTTCGACAACGTCCGTGTCGTCGCCGCCCTCCCCACCCGCAGCCCCGGCGCCCTCGTCCACGAGGACTTCGAGAACGTCCCCCAGGGCTGGGGCGCCTTCGTCAAGGGCGACGCAGGCGACGTCACCGACCCCCGCACCCACATCGCGCAGCGGCACTCCCCGTTCACCCAGGCCGGCTGGAACGGCAAGGTGATCGACGACATCATCGACGGCACCCAGTCCCTCAAGTCCCGCGGCGAGAACGACGGGCTGATCTACCGGACCGTCCCGCACACCGCCCGCTTCGCCCCCGGCCGCCGCTACCGCGTCACGTTCCGCTACGAGAACGAGGAAGCCGGCCAGTACGCCTGGATCACCGCCACCGACCGCCCGGAAACCACCGAACTGTCCCGGACGCTGCTGCCCGCCGCCCGGACGCCCGCCACCCACAGCTATGAGTTCACCGCCCCCGCCGACGGCGACGCCTGGGTGGGGCTGCGCAAGGCCGGCGACAGCGGCACCGCCGAGTTCTCCCTCGACACCTTCACCGTCACGGACCTCGGTCCTGCATAACACCCCAAACCGCCAGGGGGCCGGGGGCGTGGCCCCGACCCCCTGGCCAGCACCGCACTCCATGAGCCAAGATCAGTCCTCGATGTTCCACACATGGATGCGCTACTTCTCCCCGAACCCGGTCCACCACCGGCTCGGCCTGGTATGCCTCGGCGTCGGCATGCAGCACGGAGCGCTGCCCACCGTCGGGCCGCGCACCATCGACCACCACGTCGCCGTCGTCATCAGCGCCGGCTCCGGCTGGTTCCGGCACCGCGGCGGCGACGCCGTGGAGATCACCGCGCCCACCCTGCTGTGGCTCACCCCCGACGCCGAACACCACTACGCGCCGCACCCCGGCAGCGGCTGGGACGAGAGCTTCGTCGACTTCACCGGACCGGCCGCCGCCACCTACACCGAACTCGGCTACATCGAGCCCGACCGGCCCCTCGTCCCGCTCAGCGACACCACGGGACCGCGCGCCGTCATCGCCCGCATCGCCCGCGCGGCCCGCCCCGGAAACCCGCTCCTGGAAGTCGAGAGCTCCGCCGCCGTCCATGAACTCCTCGTCGCCCTGCGCCGCGCCCGCGCCGACACCACCGGCGACGGCGACCGGGTGCTCGACGCCCTCGCCCGCGACGCGTTCCTGCCGCTGACCATCGCGGAACACGCCGCCCGGCACGGCATGACGCTGGCCGAACTGCGCGCCGCGGTCCGCCGCAGCGCCGGCTGCAGCCCCACGGACTACCTGCTCGGCATCCGGCTCGGCCGCGCCAAGGAACTCCTCGCCGCCACCGACCTGCCGGTCGCCGCCGTCGCCCGCCGCGTCGGCTACGAGGACCCCGCCTACTTCAGCCGGCTGTTCACCCGCCGGGTCGGCGCCGCCCCCGTACGCTTCCGCGAACAGCAGTACCGCACCGTCCCCGGCGGCTGGTCCACCGACCACCTCGACCCCCGGAAGATCACCCGGCAGGCCGCAGATCACCCCGGGCCGTGACCTGGACCACCTCGTACGGCAGCATGTCCGGCATGCCAGCCCTGACTCGCGCCGAGGCCGAGACCCGCGCCCGCCTGATCGACGTTCACCATTACGCGATCCACCTGGACCTCACCCGCGGCGACGCGACCTTCCGCTCCACCACGGTGATCCGCTTCAGCGCGCGTGAAGCCGGCGCCGCCACCTTCATCGACCTCAGGCCCGCCGCACTGCACAGCGCCGCACTCAACGGCCACGCGCTCGACCCCGGCACCCTGGACGACGGCCGGCTCCCGCTCACCGGGCTGCGGGCCGACAACGAACTGCGGATCGACGCGGACATGCACTACTCCCGCACCGGCGAAGGCATGCACCGCTTCACCGACCCCGCCGACGGCGAGGTCTACACGTACTCCCAGCTCGGCCTCGACCACAGCCCCGCGTTCGCCGCCACGTTCGACCAGCCCGACCTCAAGGCCGTCTTCGACGTCACCGTCACCGCCCCGCCCGCCTGGACCGTCCTCGGCAACGGCATAGCGCAGCGCACCCGCGCCGGCGAAGGGCACTGGCAGCTCGCCAAGACACCGCCCATCAGCACCTACCTCCTCGCGGTCGCCGCGGGCCCCTGGTACAGCATCCGCACCGAACACGCCGGACTGCCCTTCGGCCTGCACGCCCGCAAGAGCCTGGGACCGCACCTGGAGAGCAACGCGGCCGAGCTCCTCGACACCACCCGCCGCTGCTTCGACCGTTACCACGAGATCTTCGACGAGCCCTACGCCTTCGACTCCTACGACCAGGCGTTCGTCCCGGAGCTCAACTGGGGCGCTATGGAGAACCCCGGCCTCGTCACCCTCCGCGACGAATACGTCTACCGCTCCGCCGTCACCCACACCGAACGCCAGAGCCGGGCCGTCGTCATCGCCCACGAAATGGCCCACATGTGGTTCGGCGACCTCGTCACCCTGCGCTGGTGGGACGACATCTGGCTCAACGAGTCCTTCGCGGAGTACCTCGGCTACCAGGTGCTCGCCGAAGCCACCGGCTTCACCAGCACCTGGACCGACTTCGCCATCGCCCGCAAGATCTACGGCTACGACGCCGACCAGCGCCCCTCCACCCATCCCGTCGCCCCGGAAGCCGTCCCCGACACCGCCTCCGCGATGCTGAACTTCGACGGCATCTCCTACGCGAAGGGCGCCTCCGCACTGCGGCAGCTCGTCGCCTGGCTCGGCACCAGGGACTTCCTCGCGGGCGTCAACGACCACATGGCCCGGCACCGCTTCGGCAACGCCACCCTCGACGACTTCATCGAGTCCCTCGCCGGCGCCACCGACCGCGACGTCCGCAAATGGGCCGCGCAGTGGCTGCGCACCACCGGCGTCGACACCCTCCAGCCGCACTTCGACGGCCCCGCCGCACCGTTCATCGCCCGTACCGGCAGCCGCCCGCACCGCATCGGCGTCGGCCTGTACGACCGCGCCGTGACCGACCCGTGCCGGCTCGTCCTGCGCGAACGCCTCGCAGCGGACCTCGCCGCCCCCCGCGTCCCGCTGCTGCCCGAAGGCCGCCCCGTCCGCCCCGACCTGGTGCTGCTCAACGACGGCGACCTCAGCTACACCAAGATCCGCTTCGACGACCAGTCGTGGACCACCGTCACCGAATGCCTCAGCGGCCTGCCCGACCCGCTCTCCCGCGCCGTGGTCTGGAACGCCGCCCGCGACCTGGTACGCGACGGCGAACTGCCGCCCGGCGACTACTTCGAGCTCGTGCTGCGGCACCTGCCCGCCGAGACCGACCCCGCCATCGTCCAGGGCGTCCTCGCCTTCACCCGCGGCCAGCTCATCGACCGCTACCGCGGCCCCGCCCGCCGCACCGCCGACCTCACCCTGCTCGCCGGTGTCTGCCGCACCTTTCTGTACGGAGCCGACACCGCCCTGCACCTCAGCGCTGCCCGCACCCTCATCGACTGCGCCGTCACCGGATCCGACACCGCACGGCTGCGCGACTGGCTCACCGCCGGCCGGATCACCGACGGACCCGCCCTCGACCCCGAACTGCGCTGGCAGCTGCTGCTCCGCCTCACCGTCCTCGGCGCCGCCACCCCTGGGGACATCGCCGCGGAACTCGCCCGCGACCCCAGCGCCTCCGGCGAGGAGGGCGCGGCCCGCTGCCGCGCCGCCCTCCCCGACCCGCAGGCCAAACACGCCGCCTGGACCTCGATGTTCGGCGACGACTCCCTGTCGGTCTATCTGTTCACCGCCACTGCCCAGGGCTTCTGGCAGCCGGAACAGCACCATCTGCTGCACGGGTACGTACCGCACTACTTCGCGGCGGCCACCGCCGTCGCCGCCCGCCGCGGACCCGCGCTCGCCACCGCCGCCGGCCGGCACGCCTTCCCCACCACGGCCACCGACATGTCCACCCTGCGGCTCGGCGGCGAATGCCTGCGCGACGCGAACCCGCTGCCGGCCCTGCGCCGCCAGCTCGCCGACCAACTCCACGACCTGCAAAGGGCGTTGAAGATCCGGGCGACATACCCCGAGCCGGCCGACGACACCGTCCGCGGCTAGGCCACGGCGACGCCACGGCCCAGGACCGTTCCACCAGGGTGCCCGCCGGCCGGGCGGGCACCCTGCGCCAAACCCTGCCACGAAGCGTCCGACCTGCCCGATCACACCGCCCTGACCACCCCCCCGCACGGCCGGAATCCGATCCTCCGCACCGGCCCCGCAATACCCCTGACCGGTGGCTCTCGTTGAGCACACCGGGCGGAACCGCCCGCCCGACAGGCAGCGACCGCGAAGGGGCCACCCCATGCCACCCCAGCTCGCCGGAGGGATCACAGGACCCGGCCACCTGCGCCCCCTGCTGGACACCGTCCTCGACGCACTGACCGCCGGCGCCACCGCCCGCGGCGGACCCCTCCCCGCCGGCGGCCCCGACACCGTCGCCCGGCACGTACGCGACGCGTGCGCCCCCGTCATCCCACACACCGGAACCGGCGCGGAACACGCGCTGCGCACCCTCGTCCACGCCCTCGCCGCCGGAGCCGCCGACCCCGCGCACCCGCGCTGCGTCGCCCATCTGCACTGCCCGCCGCTGGCCCTCGCCGTCGCCGCGGACCTCGCCGCGAGCGCCCTCAACCAGTCCCTCGACTCCTGGGACCAGGCACCCGCCGCCAGCGCCCTCGAAGCCGAGACCACCGCCGCCCTCGCCGCCCTCGTCTACCCCGGCCACCGCGCCCCCGACGCCCTCGTCACCAGCGGCGGCACCGAGTCCAACCACCTCGCCCTGCTGCTCGCCCGCGAACGCCACCCCGGCGGACCGGCCCTGCGGGTCGTGTGCGGAGCCAACGCCCACCACAGCATCCAGCGCGCCATCTGGCTCCTGGGCCTGCCACCGGCCCACGTCCTGCCCACCCCCGCCGGCACCCTCGATCCGGCCACCCTCCACACCGCCCTCGGCGAGCTCCGCGACCCCGGCCCCGTCCTCGTCGTCGCGACCGCCGGAACCACCGACACCGGCGCCATCGACCCGCTCCCCGAGATCGCCCACCACACCGCCGCCCACGGCGCCGAACTCCACATCGACGCCGCCTACGGCGGACCCCTGCTGTTCAGCGACCGCGCGGCACACCGCCTCGACGGCCTGCCGTTCGCCGACTCCGTCACCCTCGACCTGCACAAACTCGGCTGGCAGCCCATCGCCGCCGGCCTGCTCGCCGTACGCGACACCACCGCCCTGCGGCCGCTCGCCCACCAGGCCGACTACCTCAACGCCGACGACGACACCGAAGCGGGCCTCCCCGACCTCCTCGGCCGCTCCCTGCGCACCACCCGCCGCCCCGACGTGTTCAAGATCGCCGTCACCCTCCGCGCACTGGGCCGCGAAGGACTCGGCGCCCTCGTCGACACCGTCTGCGACCAGGCCCAGCACCTCGCCGACCTCATCGACGCCCACCCCGCCCTCACCCTGCGCGGCCGCCCCGAGATCAGCACCGTCCTGTTCCGCCCCACCCACGCCGACGACACCCACGTCGCCGCCCTCCGCCGCCGCCTCCTGCACGAAGGCCACGCCGTACTCGGCCGCGCCCACGCCGACGGACGCCTCTGGCTCAAAGCCACCCTGCTCAACCCGCACACCCGGCCCGCCGACCTCACAGCGCTCCTGCACCTCACCACGGAAGGCACCACGGCCCGATGACGACAGCGCCCCCCACCCCGGAACCCACCGAACCCGCCACCCCCGAAGAACCCCTCGACCTCCTCGGCATCGGCATCGGCCCCTTCAACCTCTCCCTCGCCGCCCTCGCCGACGGCATCCCCCACCTCACCGCCGCCTTCTACGACCAACGGCCCTCCTTCCAATGGCACCCCGGCCTGCTCATCGACGGCGCCACCCTCCAGGTCCCGTTCCTCGCCGACCTCGTCACCCTCGCCGACCCCACCAGCCGCTGGTCGTTCCTCTCCTACCTCAAAACCCGCGAACGCCTCTTCCCCTTCTACTTCGCCGAGCGCTTCCACATCCACCGCGCCGAATACGACGCCTACTGCCGCTGGGTCGCCGACACCCTCACCACCACCCACTTCGGCCAACAGGTCGACACCGTCCGCTGGAACCCCGGCCGCGCCCTGTTCGAGGTCGACCACACCCACCTCGACCGCAACGGCGAAGCCGAAGCCCTCGGCCGCACCCACGCCCGCAACCTCGTCATCGGCATCGGCACCAGCCCCTACGTCCCCGAACCCCAGCGCCCCCTCGCCGAAGCCCCCACCGTCCCCGTCATCCACTCCAGCGACTACGTCAACCAGCGCGCCCGGCTCCTCGCCACCGACCACATCACCGTCGTCGGATCAGGACAGTCCGGCGCCGAAGTCTTCCTCGACCTGCTGCGCGCCCGCCCCGCCGGCCGCGAACGCCTCACCTGGATCGCCCGCACCCCCGCCTTCGCACCCATGGAATACAGCAAACTCGGCCTCGAACAGTTCACCCCCGACTACACCCGCTACTTCCACGGCCTCGCCGAACCCGTCCGCGACCAGCTCGTCCCCCAGCAGTGGCAACTCCACAAAGGCATCGACCACGACACCATCAACGCCATCCACGACGAGCTCTACCGCCGCACCCTCGACGGCGGCTGGCCCGACGCCACCCTCACCCCCGGCGTCACCGTCCGCACCGCGGGACGCCTCGGCAGCACCGGCATCGAACTCCACCTCGAACACGAACAACAAGGCACCCGCAGCCGCCTGCAGACCAGCGCCGTCATCCTCGCCACCGGCTACCGCGAACGCTCCGTCGACCAACTGCTCGCCCCGCTCCACCCCTACCTGCGCCGCGACGCCGCCGGCCGGCCCCGCATCGACGCCGACCACCGGCTCGCCCTCGACCCGTCCATCAGCGGCGCCGTCCACATCCAGAACGCCAACCGCCACACCCACGGCGTCGGCGCCCCCGACCTCGGCCTCGTCGCCTGGCGCTCCGCCGTCATCCTCAACGCACTGACCGGCAAGGAGCCCTACCCCCTGCCGGCCAGAACGTCGTTCACCACCTTCGGCCTCGACGGGACGGCCGCCTCCAACGTGCCGACTAGAACAGCGGCACTCCGTCGCGGGTGAGCTTCCAGCTGTCACCGCCGAAGGCGGACGGATCGATCGAACCGTTCGCCTTCACCCACGCGATGATCGTGTTCCGGATCTCGTCCGAATTCGCCCACACCGACGGCGTCGCCGCCACATGCGGGAAATTGCCGCCACCGTTCGCCCGGTAGTTGTTCACCGCCAGCACGAACTTCGCCGACGGATCCAGCGGCGCGCCCTGGAACGTCAGATTGGTGATCCGCGAACCCACCGGCTTCGCGATGTCGATCTCGTACGACACCCCGCCCACCACGTCGTAGTTGTAGTCCGGAGTGCTGTCCGCGTTCGTCAGCTTCGACACATCCACCACCGCACCCGCCGCGGTCTGCACGAAGTACTTCGCCGAGAACTCCAGATAGTCCTTCACCTGCGCACCCGTGAGCACCCGCGCGTCCAGCGTGTTCTCGTACACATACAGACCCGCCACATCCCGCAACGACACCTGACCCGCCGGAATCGCCGCCGTCCGCGAGAAACACGCCGCCTGCGACAGCACCGGCAGCGCCGCGTACGCCGTCCCCGCCAACGCAGCCTTCACCGTCTGGCTCTGCACCGCGTTGATGAAGTCGATGATCGGCGTGTCCTTGTACGGTGCCTCGGTCGCCGCCATCGCGACCGTGCACGTACCGACCACCTGGTTCACATACGCCACGACCTTGTCGTGCTCCGCCTTCACCAGCTTCACCACATGCGGGTCCTCCGCCACCGCGTTCGCGTTGCGGACCTCCGCCACCACCGACGTCACCGACCAGCGGCCCCGCGAGAACTCCAGCCCGATGTCGAAGACACTCAGCCGCATCCCCCACATCAGCGGCTCCGACAGCACCACGTTCTTGCCGGACACCGTGTTGACGACCGTGCGCGACGCGACCTCCTTGTGCGTGTGCCCCACCAGGATCGCGTCGATCCCCGGCACCTGCTCCGCCACCAGCGACGACGCGTTCTCCGGATACGGCAGCGCGTCCCCGTACGACGTACTGCCGTCAAGACCCGAGTGATCCGTACAGATCACCACGTCACAGCCCAGCGCCCGCAGCTTCGGCACATAGATCTTCGCCTGCTCCACCAGACCCGGGAACGCCATCTTCCCCTGCACATTGGCCTTGTCCCAGATCGCGATCCCCGGATTCGTCAGCCCCAGGATCCCGACCTTGATGTCCTGCCCGCCGTGCACCCTGATCCGCTTGATCGTGTACGGGGGGAACGCCGGCTTCAGCGTCTTCGCGTCCACCGCGTTCGCCGCCAGCAGCGGGAAGTCGCACTGCTCCTGGAATTTGCGCAGCACCGGAATGCCGTAGTTGAACTCATGGTTGCCCAGCGCCGCCGCGTCGTACCGCATGTGGTTCATCGCCAGCGCCATCGGGTGCACCGGTGCGCGCTTGCCGGCGGTGCCGGTGATCGGGTCCACCCGCGCGTAGTAGTACGACAACTGCGTGCCCTGGATGATGTCGCCCGCGTCGATCAACAGGGTGCGGTCGCAGCCCTTCTCGGCACGCGCCTGCTCCACCAGCGTGGAGATCTTCGCCAGACCCACGTCGTTGTGGGTGCTGTCGTCGTACTCCTTGTCCGTGAAGTAGTCCCAGTTGAAGACATGGCCGTGCAGATCCGTCGTGCCCAGCACCCGCAGCGAGTACGTCTTCGGGCCGTGCCCGTGCCCACGCCCCTCGTCGTGCGCCTGCGCCGGCGCGGCGCCGGCAACGGCCCCCGTGGCGCCCGCGAGCGCCACCCCCGCACCCGTGGCGGCGGAACGGTTGAGGAAGGTCCTTCGGTTGAGCGGCATGTCGGCTCCTGGTCTGTCCGGTGATGTAACGCGCGTAGATTCTGGCGCAGGAACACCGCCCCGCAACACCCCCCAGGCGTTTCCATCAGATGTCCCGCCGGAGAATGCCCCGCCTGCGACAGTGGGGCACATGGCCACAGAAACGGACAGGACCCACCCGACCGCCGAAGCCCCGCACGTCGGCGTCCGCGGCGAAGCCACCCTCGAGGTCGAACCCGAACTCGCCCGCATCGCCGTCACCGTCAGATCCCGCGGCGCCGACCGCCGCCACACCCTCGACGACCTCACCCGGCGCAACACCCAGGCCCTCGACCTCATCAAGAGCTACGGCGAAGCCGTCGAGAAGATCGAAACCGGCACCTTCGGCCTCACTCCGGAACTCCGCGAAAAAGGCCGCGACCGCGGCGAGAAGATCCGCGCCTACCACGGCGTCGTACGCATCGGCGCCACCCTCACCGACTTCACCGCCCTCGGCGAACTCACCACCCGCCTCGCCGACCTCGAACTCACCTCCGTCGACGGCCCCTGGTGGTCGCTGCGCCCCCAGTCGACCATCTACCGCGAAGCCCGCAGGCAAGCCGTCCACGACGCCGTCCAACGCGCCCGCGAATACGCCGAAGCCCTCGGCTCCACCCTCACCGCCCTCATCGAACTCGCCGACGAAGGCGTCCAGCAGGCCACCCCCTACCCCCGACAGGCCTTCGGCGCCATGAGCTCCCGCGCCGCCGGCGGCCCCGGCATGGCCGACTTCGCCCCGCAGTCCCTCGACCTCGAACCCGAACGGCAGAACGTCTCCGCACACGTCACCGCACACTTCACCATGACCCCGCCCCCGCTCGGCTGACCCGGCGGCCCTCCACCCGGCCCCCACCGGGACCCGCCACGCTGCTCACATGAGCACTGCCATGCACGTTCGACACTTGTCAACAACCGTTAATCCAGCCGACGTTGGACAGTCGCCTCCACCCATCTGCCTACCCGTCAGTAAGTCATAGGCTCGAAACATGCGCCGAGCAAAAATTGTCTGCACCCTGGGCCCCGCCACCGACAGCTACGACCAGATCAAGGCACTCGTCGAAGCCGGAATGGACGTCGCCCGCCTCAACCTGAGCCACGGCTCCTACCCCGACCACGAGGACCGCTACCACCGCGTACGCAAAGCCTCGGAAGAGACCGGACGCAGCGTCGGCGTCCTCGCCGACCTTCAGGGCCCGAAGATCCGCCTCGGCCGCTTCACCGAAGGCCCCGTACTCCTTGAACGCGGCGACGAATTCACCATCACCGTCGAAGACGTCGAAGGCGACCGCCAGCGCTGCGGCACCACCTACAAAGGACTCGCCGCCGACGTCACCAAAGGCGAACGCATCCTCGTCGACGACGGCCGCGTCACCCTCGAAGTCACCGAAGTCCAGGGCTCCCGCGTCCACACCATCGTCATCGAAGGCGGCATGGTCTCCGACAACAAGGGACTCAACCTCCCCGGCGTCGCGGTCTCCGTCCCCGCCCTCTCCGAAAAAGACATCGAAGACCTCCGCTGGGCCCTGCGCATCGGCGCCGACATCATCGCCCTCTCCTTCGTCCGCAGTGCCCAGGACGTCATCGACGTCCACCGCATCATGAAGGAAGAGGGACGCCGCGTCCCCGTCATCGCCAAGATCGAGAAGCCGCAGGCCGTCGACAACCTCGAAGAGATCGTCGACGCCTTCGACGGCATCATGGTCGCCCGCGGCGACCTCGGCGTCGAAATGCCCCTCGAAGCCGTCCCCATGGTCCAGAAGCGCGCCATCAAACTCGCCAAGCGCAACGCCAAACCGGTCATCGTCGCCACCCAGATGCTCGACTCCATGATCGACGCATCCCGCCCCACCCGCGCCGAAGCCTCCGACGTCGCCAACGCCATCATGGACGGCACCGACGCCGTCATGCTCTCCGGCGAAACCAGCGTCGGCAAACACCCCATCGAAACCGTCAAGGTCATGGGCCGCATCATCTGCGCCTCCGAGGAAGAGATCCTCTCCTCCGGCCTCCCCCCGCTCACCGAACGCAACAAGCCCCGCACCCAGGGCGGCGCCGTCGCCCGCGCCGCCGCCGAAATGGGTGACTTCCTCGGCGCCAAGTACCTCGTCGCCTTCACCCAATCAGGCGACACCGTCCGCCGCCTCAGCCGCTACCGCTCCCCGATCCCCCTCCTCGCCTTCACCCCCGAACCCGCCACCCGCTCCCAGCTCAACCTCACCTGGGGCGTCGAAACCCTCCTCGGCCCCATGGTCCAGACCACCGACGAGATGGTGGACCAGGTCGACGAAGCGCTGCTCCGCATCGGCAAGTGCCGCAAGGGCGACGTCGTGGTCATCACCGCCGGCTCCCCGCCGGGCGTGCCCGGCACGACGAACATGGTGCGCGTGCACCACATCGGCGAGGACGACTCCCCGAAGTAGCCGGACCACTCCGTGGGGCTCAGTACTTGGGCCCCACATGCAGGTCCATCAACGCGACGGACGCGCGGCGCGCGACGGAAACGTTGTACGGGTCCTTGCCGCGACGGGTGACTTTCCATTCGACGCCGACCTTGTCGAGGGTGTCGCTGAACAGGGCGCGGATGTCGTCCGACTTGTTGGTGAAGAAGTACCGCGGGTACTCGTAGCGCTTCGGCTCGCCGCCGACGATCCGGGTGGTCCAGTTGGTGATCCGGCACCCGTCGGAGTGGATGAGCCCCCGGATGAACTCCCACGGGTGGGCGTCGACGATCTCCTGCTGCCAGGGTTCGAGGACGATGCGCCGCTCGTGCTTCTTGCCCGGGGCGTGCTGCGGGAAGAGGCACGGCCAGTGCTTGCTGGTGGACGTCACCATGGTGCAACCCGCCCTGCGTACGCGGCAGACGGCGTTGTCCGGGTGAATCGCGCGGATCGCCGCTTCGCAGGACTCGATGAGACCCGGCCATGAGTCCGCGCAGGCGATCCGGAGGGCGAAGACGCCGCGCGGCTGGGCGCTGAGGCATCCGTCGCCGAGGTAAAGGCCCAGAAGATAGGTGTAGGCAGGGCGTCGGAGAGCGGTAGATGTGGTGCAGCGAAAGCATTCGGCCTTCCGCTGGATCGGCTCAACGCAGACGTGCCAATCGCGGATCGTGGCGCGGGATATCCCGGTCAGGCCGCTGATGGAGTTGAGGCTGCGCCCTTCGGCGACCAGGGCGAGCACTCGATGCCTGGTTTCGATGTCGTACACACGGGCGATCTTGGCCTGGCATTTGTGCCAGCAGGCCGAATCGAAGCCTTGTTCACTCCGACTGGTGAAGATCGCCAAGCCGCGAAGGCCTTGGAATTGAAGGGAAAGTGCCCCGAGTCGGATTCGAACCGACGCTGGATGGGTTTTGAATCCATGGCCTCTACCGCTGGGCTACCGGGGCCCCCTTCGAAACAAAGGGTAGCGCAATCCCTCCGTGCTCCAAAGATACAGGAGCTAGGTAGGCTCAGGGGGCAGTACCCCCCGCCATGATCGAGGAGTCCCGTTGAGCGCCGCCGAGCCCATAGACGAGCAGTCGCACGTACCGCCGATGACGACGCGCGTCGTCATCGCCGAGGACGAGGCACTGATCCGGCTCGATCTCAAGGAGATGCTGGAGGAAGAGGGCTACTCCGTCGTCGGCGACTGCGGCGACGGTGAGACCGCCGTCAAGCTGGCCGAGGAGCACCGGCCGGATCTGGTGATCCTGGATGTGAAGATGCCCGTCCTGGACGGGATCTCCGCCGCCGAGCTGATCGCGAAGGCGAAGATCGCGCCGGTGCTGATGCTGACCGCGTTCTCCCAGCGGGAGCTCGTGGAGCGGGCTCGGGATGCCGGGGCGATGGCGTATCTCGTGAAGCCGTTCAGCAAGAGCGATCTGGTGCCGGCCATAGAGATGGCGGTGAGCCGCTTCCAGGAGCTGCGGGCGCTGGAGCTCGAGGTCGCGGATCTGTCGTTGCGGCTGGAGACCCGGAAGCTGGTGGACCGGGCGAAGAGTGTGCTGCAGACGAAGTACGGGCTGTCCGAGCCGGCGGCGTTCCGCTGGATCCAGAAGACGTCGATGGACCGCCGGATGTCGATGCAGCAGGTCGCGCAGGCCGTGATCGACGAGGTTCCGGAGAAGTAGCGCGCGCTGGACATGGCGAAGGGCCCGCACCGTTTCCCGGTGCGGGCCCTTCGTCGTGGCGGGTCAGTCCTCGCCGAGGTACGCCTTCCGCACGGATTCGTCGTGCAGGAGGTTGGAGCCGGTGCCCGACAGGACGATCTTGCCGATCTCCATGACGTGGCCCTGGTCGGCGAGCGAGAGCGCGGCCTGCGCGTTCTGTTCGACGAGCAGGATCGTGGTGCCCTGGGCCTTGAGTTCCACGATGGTGTGCATGATCTTCTGCATCATGATCGGGGAGAGGCCCATGGAGGGCTCGTCGAGCATGAGCAGCTTGGGCTGGCACATCAGGGCCCGGCCCATGGCGAGCATCTGCTGTTCACCGCCGGAGAGGGTGCCGGCGGCCTGCTTCTGCCGTTCCCCGAGGATGGGGAAGAGCTCGTAGGCGCGCTGGATGTCCTTGGTGATGCCGGCGGAGTCCTTGCGGAGGAACGCGCCGAGTTGCAGGTTCTGCTCGATGGTGAGGCGCGGGAAGATGTGCCGGCCTTCGGGGGAGTGTGCGAGCCCGAGGGAGACGATCTTGTGCGCCGGTACCCGGGCGAGCGGCTGGCCGTCGAAGACGATACGGCCGGCGACGGGCTTGATCAGCCCCGACAGGGTCCGGAGCGTGGTGGTCTTGCCCGCGCCGTTGGTGCCGATCAGGGTGACGATCTGGCCGGCCTCGACGCTGAACGAGATGCCCTTGACGGCCTCGATCTTGCCGTAGGCGACGCGCAGGTCCTCGACTTCGAGAAGTGCGGTCATTGGTCGTCCTCCGTCTTGCTGATGTTGCGCGCTTCCGCGGCTTCGATCTCGGCGCCGGCTTCGTCCTCGGGTGCGCCTTCGAAGGGTTCGCCGAGGTACGCGGCGATGACGCGGTCGTCGCGCTGGACGACCTCGCTGGTGCCTTCGACGAGTTTCTCGCCCTGGACGAGGACGGAGACGCGGTCGCAGAGGTTGAAGATGAAGCGCATGTCGTGCTCGATGACGAGTACGGAGATGCCCTGGTCGCGGACGGCGAAGACGAGTTCTTCGGTCGCCCGGGTCTCCTGGGGGTTCATGCCCGCGGTGGGTTCGTCGAGGAGCAGCAGTCCGGGTTCGCTGGCGAGGGCGCGGGCGATTTCGAGCTTGCGCTGTTCGCCGTAGGGCAGGTTGCGGGCGAGGTGCTCGGCCTTGTCGGCGAGTCCGGTGAACTCGAGGAGTTCCATGGCGCGTGCGCGGGATTTCGCTTCGGCGCGGTGGTAGCCGGGTCCGCGGATGAGGGCGGAGAGCAGGCCTTCCTTGGTGCGGGTGTGGCGGCCGACGAGCACGTTCTCCAGGACGGTCATGTTGGCGAAGAGCCGGATGTTCTGGAAGGTGCGGGCGATGCCGGCCTTGGTGACGAGGTGGGGCTTGGGCGGCAGGACCTTGCCCTGGTACTTCACCGTGCCTTCGGTGGGCACGTAGAGACCGGTGAGGCAGTTGAAGAAGGTGGTCTTGCCGGCGCCGTTGGGGCCGATGAGGCCGACGATCTCACCGGTGTTGACGGTGAGGTCGACGTCGCGTACGGCGGTGAGGCCGCCGAAGCGCATGATGACGCCGCTGGCTTCGAGGAGCGGGGTCCCGGCGGGGGCTTGGGTGGTCGTGGTCATGGTGTCTTTCACGCCCCTGCCTTGCCGGGGAGGACCAGTGCGTCGTCCGCGTGGAATTCGAGCTGGCGGCGCCGGTTGGCGATGAGGCCCTCGGGGCGGAATCGCATGAGGAGGATCAGGGCGATGCCGAACGCGAACAGCTCGTAGTTCTGCAGGAAGCCGAGCTTCTCGGGGATGAGGTAGAGCAGTGAGGCGCCGAGGATCGGGCCGCTGACGGTACCCATGCCGCCGAGGACGACGGCGGCGAGGAGGAAGGCGGAGTTGGGGGGTGCGGCGCCGGCGAACTGGTACGGGCTGGGCACGACGTTGTAGGTGACGTGTGCGCTGACCGTTCCGGCGAGGCCGGCGAGTGAGGCGCCGAGGGCGAAGGCGATGAGCTTGACGCGGAAGCCGTTGATGCCCATGGCGGTGGCGGCGGTCTCGTCCTCGCGGATGGCGACCCAGGCGCGGCCGATCCGGGAGTTGGCGGAGCGGGTGAAGACGAGGACCACGATGACGGTGATCAGGAGCATCAGCAGGTAGTAGTTGGCGTACCGGCCGAGGGTGAAGCCGCCGATGTCGTGGGCGTCGCCGAGGTTGTAGCCGAACAGCTCCAGATCGGGGATCTGGGCGATGCCGTTGGGGCCGTTGGTGATCTTCGGTCCTGAGACACCGTCGAGGCTGTTGACGGCGAGGCGGAAGATTTCACCGAAGCCGAGGGTGACGATGGCCAGGTAGTCGCCGCGCAGTCGCAGGGTTGGTGCGCCGATGAGGACGCCGAAGACGAGTGAGGCTGCCATGCCGGTGAGGGCGGCGGCCCAGAACGGGAACTGGACGCCGGACCAGATGGAGAACTGGGAGCCGGAGACGAGTGCCGCGGCGTAGGCGCCGACGCCGAGGAAGGCGACGTAGCCGAGGTCGAGGAGGCCGGTGAGGCCGACGACGATGTTCAGGCCGAGGGCGACGGTGCCGAAGATGAGGATGTTGACGCCGAGGTTGGCGTAGTGCTCGTCGTTCTGGACGAACGGGTAGGCCAGGGCGGCGGTGAAGCCCATCGCGGAGGCGAAGCTGCGGTGTTCGGCGGTGAGCTGCGAGAACTGCCGGACGAGTCCGGAGGCGCCCAGGCCCCAGGCGCCGAAGGCGATGAGGATGAGGAGGCCGATGAAGATCTCGGAGTACTCGGTGCCGATGGCGAAGGTGAGCAGGCTGAGGCCGATGGCCGCGGCGAGGGTGATGATGAGGCGCTGGACCCAGCCGGGGAGGGTGCGCGGGTCGTTGACGGGGCGGTCGCTGTGGGCGAGGCGCAGGTCGCGCAGGGCCCGGTAGCCGCGGCGGACAGACGCGTTCTCGGCGAACCGGCCCAGTTCGTAGAACTCGCCGTCGGCGGGCAGCGCGGGCTGCCGGTCGAGGGGCAGGCCGAGGGCGCCGATCACGAGCACCAGGGTGCCGACGGCGGCGATGACGCCGCCGGGGTCGAGGTTGGCGAGGCCCTTCAGCTCGTAGGCGATGGCGATCACCGTGTACCAGGTGGTGACGAAGGTGCCGAGCGCGAGGAGCAGTACGGAGTTCTGCGAGTGGCTGGGGTTCAGCCAGCCGAGGCCCTTGACGCCGAACGCGGAGAGTGCGAAGAGCGTGGTGAGCAGGGCTCCGGCGAGGGTGAGCACCTGGAGTCCGCCGGGGTAGCCGGTGACGGTGAGGTCGCCGGGGAAGGCGGTGGTGTAGGTCCAGGACAGGAAGGTGGAGACGGCGCTGATGACGGCGCCGGCCAGGGTGACGGCTCGTGCCGCGCCGAGGGGGAGCGGGATGAGCCGGGCGGTCCTGGATTTCGCGGCCGGGAGGGTGTCCACGGCGGTGAGGGAGATGTCGGTCATACGATCACGCCCTGTCCGCGACGCGTTCGCCGAGCAGGCCCTGGGGACGGACGAGCAGCACGACGATGAGGAGGACGAAGGCCCAGACGTTGGCCCAGCTGCCGCCGCCGAGCTGTTCCATTCCGGGGATGTTGGAGATGTAGGCGGAGGCGCAGGATTCGGCGATGCCGAGGACGAGTCCGCCGAGCATGGCGCCGTAGATGTTGCCGATGCCGCCGAGGACGGCCGCGGTGAACGCCTTGAGGCCGGCCTGGAAGCCCATGTCGTACTTGACCTGGCCGTACTTGAGGCCGGAGGCGACGGCTGCGACGGCGGCGAAGAGTCCGCCGATCGCGAAGGCGATGACGATGATGCGGTTGGTGTCGATGCCCATGAGCTGCGCGGTGTCCGGGTCCTGCGCGGTGGCCTGCATGGCGCGGCCGGTGCGGCTGGTGCGGACGAAGGCGGCGAGGCCGGACATGCAGATCACGGCGACGACGACGAGGAAGATGTCACCGCTCTGGATGCTGATGGAGCCGACGTGGAACGGGCCGCCGGGCAGCTGGGGGAAGGACAGGGCGTTGTCGGCCTTCGGGTACCAGTTGAAGACTGCCTGCTGGAGTGCGAGGGAGAGTCCGATGGCGGTGATCAGTGGTGCGAGTCGTGGGGCTCCGCGCAGCGGTCGGTAGGCGAAGCGTTCCGCGCCGATGGCGATGAGGACGGCGACGAGGGAGCCGCCGATCACCATCAGTGGCAGCGCGACCCAGATGGATGTGCCGTCGGGGAGGCTCGTGTAGACCGTGAGGGCGCCGAACCCGCCGGTCATGAAGATCTCGCCGTGGGCGAAGTTGATGAGCTGGACGATGCCGTACACCATCGTGTAACCGATGGCGATGAGCCCGTACATCGAGCCGAGGAACAGCCCGTTGGCCAGCTGTTGCGGCAGGGTGTTCACCGCATGGCCTCCATGTCGCTGAGGGGAGCAGGGGGATAACAGAAGGTGGGTCCGGGTATGCGCGGGCCGCGCGGTCGGTGGTGACCAGCCGCGCGGCCCGGGTGGTGCGAGAGACGGTCAGCCGGTGTAGGTGCCGCTCTTCACGGGCTCCCACTTGCCGCTCTTGACCTGGTACACGGTGAGCTGCTTGTTGGTGGTGTCGCCGAACTGGTCGAAGGACACGTGTCCGGCGATGCCGTCGAAGTCGGTCTTCTGGACGGCTTCGACGAGCTTGCCGCGGGCGTCGTCCATGGCGGGGAGCTTGCCGCCGTTGGCGTCCATGACGGCCTTGACGCCCTTGATGATGGCGGTCGCGGCGTCGTAGGAGTAGCCGCCGTAGGTGCCGTAGTCGCCCGGGTAGCCCTTGGACTTGTACGTGGCGATGAAGTCCTTGGCGCCCTGGAGGGTGGTGACCGGGACACCGACGGAGGTGGACAGGTCGCCCTCGGCGGCTGCGCCGGCGGTCTTGATGTAGGTGTCGGAGAACATTCCGTCACCGCCCATCAGCGGGATCTTGACGTCGGCGGCCTTGAGCTGCTTGGTGATCAGCTCGGACTCGTCGTACTGGCCGCCGTAGTAGAGGATGTCGGCGCCGGAGTTCTTGATCTTGGTGACGAGGGTGGAGAAGTCCGTGTCACCGGTGTTGACGTGGTCCTCGCCCGCGGACTTGCCGCCGAGCGCGGTGAACTTGCCCTTGAAGATGCCGGCGAGGCCGGCTCCGTAGGTCTGCTTGTCGTCGACGATGTACGCCTTCTGCTTGTGCAGCGTGTTGAAGGCGTAGTCGGCGGCGAAGCCGCCCTGCAGGGCGTCCGTGGTGGCGGTACGGAAGTACGTCTTGAACGGGCGGACCTTGTCGCCGGTCGCCCAGGTCTTGCCCTGCGTCAGCGTGGGGTTGGTGTTGGACGGCGAGATCTCGACCATGTTCGCCGTGCTGAACACCTGCTGCATCGACTGGGCGACGCCGGAGTTCAGGGGGCCGACCACGCCGATGACGCTCTTGTCGGCGACGAGCGCGGTGGCGTTCTGCTGGCCGGAGGCGGGCAGGGCCTTGTCGTCGAGGGCCTTGACCTTGAACGTCACGCCGGGCACGAGCTTCTTGGCGTTGGCGTCGTCGACCGCGATCTGCACGCCGTACTGGATGCCGAGGCCGGTCGCCGAGTTCGCGCCGGTGAGCGGGGCGTCGACTCCGATGACGACGGTGGTGGTCGCGCCGTCGTCCTTCTTGCCGTCGTCGCTGCGGGACCCGCAGGCGGTAAGTGTGAGGGCCCCAGTGGTGAGCACGGAGGTCAGTATCAGCAAGGAACGGTGTCGCACGATCAGTCCTTTCCCCTGGCGCGGCCTGCTCTGGTGAGAGGCCGAGTCGTGCGCTGGAACCCGAACTGACAAATCCGGTGGCGCGGTGACTGGCCGTGACTCTAGGCCTGTGTGGGGAACTCGGGCAGCGGTGCGGGAAGAGTGTGACTGTCTTGTTATGCCGGATGGAAACTCTTGAGGTTTTGTTGAGGTTCAGTGAGGTATTTGCGTAGATTTGTCACCCTGTCCGCATGTTTTATGGCGATGTCCGGATAGCGAGAACCCGCACTTCCGCTACGGGGTGGAAGAGCTGCTGGTGGGGGTTGGGCGGCAGATTCGGTGCAGGAAAGCCGAGAGGTCGCGGGGGTAGCCGCCGCCGAAGATGAAGCTCTGATTCTGTATTGCGCGCGTGTTACGCAGCGTTACGTCGATCACGGGCAGATCGACGTCGAGTGGCAGTCCCGCGCATTTGCGCACGATCATCTTTATCGTGATGTGCCGGGTAGTTCCCTGCTTCACCGTTAATGGTGTCGAGGGGTCGATTTCGGCACCGAGTCCCTCGAATGAGGGAGTAACGCGGAGAATCGTCACCGGAGTTCCGTCCCGCACGCTGACCACGAATCCGAACACCCCCGACGCGGGTGCGGACATGGGCTGCAGATGTCCCGACTCGTAGGCGATGTAGGTGACCTGTGCAGGCCACGGGCCGGGGTCCGGCACCGGCTCCGGGGTGCGCATCGCGTGGCCCAGGCAGAGGACCGCGACGGTGGCGAGGGCCGCGGTGGCGGCCAGGACCGTACGGCGCCCCCGGTCGGACAGTGCGGCCCGGCGCACCTGCCAGCGGCCGGCCCAGCGTCCGACCCGGCCGTCGGTCCAGCGGTCGGTCCAATGGACCGGCGGGTGGAGGGAGTTGACGCTGGGTGTTCCGCCGGCGGGACCCTCCACCGGGCCGATGCCGCTCACCGCGCCAGGACCCCGGTGCGGCCGGGCGGAGCGGGGTCGGGCCGGTGGACGGGAGTGGGGGCGTGGGCGGGCGCGCAGAGGCGCCGCACGTGCCGGATCCGTGCTGCTGCCATGGCCGCCCCCCTGCCGAAAACGCTAGGGCCTCCGGGCCCGCGCGACAACGGTGCGGGCCCGGCCGGTGGGTCAGACCGTGGTGGCGCCGGGGCTGGCGGGGCGCAGCATGCAGGTGAGGCGGGCGGTACAGACCCGCTTGCCGTTCTCGTCGGTGATGACGACCTCGTAGGTGGCCGAGGAGCGGCCGCGGTGGACCGGGGTGGCGACGCCGGTGACGTTGCCGGAGCGGATGCCGCGGTGGTGCGTGGCGTTCAGGTCCACGCCGACGGCGAGCTTGCCGGGACCGCCGTGCAGCATGGCGCCGACGGAGCCCAGCGTCTCGGCGAGGACGGCGGAGGCGCCGCCGTGCAGCAGGCCGTAGGGCTGGGTGTTGCCCTCGACGGGCATGGTGCCGACCACCCGCTCGGGGGACGCCTCGGTGATCTGGATGCTCATACGGTCACCGAGGTGGCCGGCCGAGAACAGGGCGGGCAGGTCGAGGCCGAGGCCGGACCACTGCGCCAGGATCTCCTGCGGGAACTGCGTGCTCGTCTGCTCGCCCATGCGGCCGGCTCCGATCGTCATCGTTCGGTGGTGTCGGTGGATCAGTGAATCGGTGTACTGGTCAGCTTTCTACCTGACGGTAGTCACGATCCGTGCACCGGGGCCGTCCGCTCCAGGCGGACGACCACCGACTTCGACGCCGGGGTGTTGCTGGTGTCCGCCGTGTGGTCGAGCGGAACGAGGACGTTCGTCTCCGGGTAGTAGGCGGCGGCGCAGCCGCGCGGGGTCGGGTAGTGCACCACCCGGAAGCCGTCGGCGCGGCGTTCCGTGCCGTCGGTCCACTCGCCGACGAGGTCGGCGTAGGAGCCGTCGGGCAGGCCGAGGGCTTCCGCGTCCGCGGGGTTGACCATGACGACGCGGCGGCCGCCCTTGATGCCCCGGTAGCGGTCGTCGAGGCCGTAGATCGTGGTGTTGTACTGGTCGTGCGAGCGCAGTGTCTGCAGCAGCAGCCGGCCCTCGGGGACGGCCGGGTACTCGACCGGCGACGCGGTGAAGTTGGCCTTGCCGGTGGCGGTGGGGAAGGTGCGGCTGTCGCGCGGGGCGTGCGGCAGGGTGAAGCCGCCGGGGTGCCGGACCTTGGTGTTGAAGTCGTCGAAGCCGGGCACGACGCGGGAGATCCGGTCGCGCACCAGGTCGTAGTCGGCTTCGAGCGCGGCCCACGGGACGGCGGTGTCGTCGCCGAAGACGGCGCGGGCCAGCCGGCAGACGATCGCGGTCTCCGACAGCAGGTGCGGGGAGGCGGGCCGCAGGGCGCCGTGCGAGGCGTGCACCATGCCCATGGAGTCCTCGACGGTGACGAACTGGTCGCCGCCCGCCTGGGTGTCCTTCTCGGTGCGTCCCAGGGTGGGCAGGATCAGGGCGCGCGATCCGGTGATGACGTGCGAACGGTTGAGCTTCGTCGACACGTGCACGGTCAGTGCCGCGTTGCGCATCGCGGCCTCGGTGACGGCGGTGTCGGGGGAGGCGGCCACGAAGTTGCCGCCCATGGCGAAGAAGACCTTCGCGGTGCCGTCGCGCAGCGCGCGGATGGCGCGTACGACGTCGAGGCCGTGCTCGCGCGGCGGGGCGAACCCGAACTCCTTCTCCAGGGCGTCGATGAAGGCGGGGGCGGGGCGTTCGAAGATGCCCATGGTGCGGTCGCCCTGCACGTTGCTGTGGCCGCGCACCGGGCACACCCCGGCGCCGGGGCGGCCGATGTTGCCGCGCAGCAGCAGGAAGTTGACGACTTCCTTGATGGTGGGGACGGCGTGCTTGTGCTGGGTCAGGCCCATCGCCCAGCACACCACGACGCTCTTCGCGTCCAGGACCATGGCGAGCAGCCGGTCGATCTCCGCGCGCTCCAGGCCGGTGGCGCGCAGCACCTCGTCCCAGTCGGTGGTGCGCGCGGCGGCGGCGAACTCCTCGTAGCCGTGCGTGTGCTCGTCGATGAAGGGCCGGTCGACGGCGTCGGCCTCGACCAGCAGCCGGTTCAGGGCGCGGAAGAGCGCCTGGTCCCCGCCGAGCCGGATCTGCAGGAACAGATCGGTCAGCGCGGTGCCGGAGCCGGCCAGGCCGCGGGCGTTCTGCGGGTTCTTGAAGCGCTCCAGGCCCGCTTCGGGCAGCGGGTTGACGGTGACGATCCGCGCGCCCTGCTGCTTGGCCTTCTCCAGGGCGGAGAGCATCCGGGGGTGGTTGGTGCCCGGGTTCTGCCCGGCGACGATGATCAGGTCGGCGCGGTACAGGTCCTCCAGCAGCACGCTGCCCTTGCCGACGCCGATGGTCTCGGTGAGCGCGGAGCCCGAGGACTCGTGGCACATGTTGGAGCAGTCCGGCAGGTTGTTGGTGCCCAGCCGGCGGGCGAAGAGCTGGTACAGGAAGGCGGCTTCGTTGCTGGTGCGCCCCGAGGTGTAGAACACCGCCTCGTCGGGCGACGCGAGCGCGTGCAGCTCCTGCGCGACGATGTCGAAGGCCCGCTCCCAGGGCACCGGCACGTAGTGGTCGGCGCCTTCCGCCAGATACATCGGCTGGGTGAGCCGGCCCTGCTGGCCCAGCCAGTAGCCGCTGCGCCGTGCCAGGTCGGAGACCGGGTGCTCGGCGAAGAAGTCGGGTGTGACCCGGCGCAGCGTCGCCTCCTCGGCGACGGCCTTGGCGCCGTTCTCGCAGAACTCCGCCTTGTGACGGTGCTCGGGCTCGGGCCAGGCGCAGCCGGGGCAGTCGAAGCCGTCCTTCTGGTTGACCTTGAGCAGGGTGAGCGCGGTGCGGCGCACTCCCATCTGCTGCTGGGCCATGCGCAGGCTGTGCGCGACCGCGGGAAGCCCTGCGGCGGCGTGCTGCGGGGCTGTGACGTCGGGTGCGTCCTGTACGGGGTCGCCCGCGGGGGGTTTCGCTGCCATGTCTCCGATCCTGCCACGCGGGAGGGGCGGCCGCTCCGGCGCGTCCCGGTCGGCCGCCGGGCGTTGGCGGGGGTTGGCCGGGGTTGTCAGTGGGGCATGGGAGTATCGAGAACGTGGCAGCAAAGGCATCGAAGACGAGCGCAGCGACCGGCACGGCATCCACGGCGGGAGACCGGCCGCGGCTGCTCCTGCTCGACGGACACTCCCTGGCGTACCGGGCGTTCTACGCCCTGCCGGTGGAGAACTTCAACACCGCCACCGGCCAGCCGACGAACGCCGTGTACGGCTTCACGTCGATGCTGGCGAACACGTTGCGTGACGAGAAGCCGACGCATCTGGGCGTCGCCTTCGACGTCTCGCGCAAGACGTGGCGGTTCGACGAGTTCCCCGAGTACAAGGCGACCCGTTCGAAGACCCCCGACGAGTTCCGCAGCCAGGTGGAGCTGATCGGCGAGCTGCTGGACGCGATGGGCGTCAAGCGGTTCGCGGTGGAGAAGTACGAGGCGGACGACATCATCGCCACGCTGGCCACCCAGGCGGAGGCCGCGGGGTTCGACGTCCTCATCGTGACCGGTGACCGGGACGCGTTCCAGCTCGTCAGCGAGCACACGACGGTGCTGTACCCGACCAAGGGCGTCTCGGAGCTGACGCGGTTCACCCCGGCGAAGGTCGAGGAGAAGTACGGCCTGTCGCCGTCGCAGTACCCGGACTTCGCGGCGCTGCGCGGCGACCCGTCGGACAACCTGCCGGGGATCCCCGGGGTGGGGGAGAAGACCGCCACCAAGTGGATCACCCAGTTCGGGTCGTTCGCGGCGCTGATGGAGCGGGCCGACGAGGTCAAGGGCAAGGCGGGGGAGAACCTGCGCGCGCACCTGGACGCGGTCAAGCTCAACCGCCGGCTGACCGAGATGGTGCGCGACGTGGAGCTGCCGTGCGGCCCGGTGGAGCTGGAGCGCGCGGCGTACGACCGCGACGCGCTGCACATCGTGCTGGACACCCTGGAGTTCCGTAACCAGAACTTCCGGGACCGGCTGTTCGCGGTGGATCCGGGCGCGCGGGAGGAAGAGGCCCAGGTCGCCGAGGGCGTCGCCGTGGAGGGCGCGCAGCTCGCCGAGGGCGGCCTGCAGGAGTGGCTGGAGGGGCACGGCAGCGCGCCGCTCGGCACGGCCACCGTCGACACGTGGGCGCTGGGCGGCGGCACCGTCACCCAGGTCGCGCTGGCCGGGGCCGAGGGCCCCGCGGTGTGGTTCGACCCCGCGCAGCTGGGCGAGGCGGACGAGAAGGTGTTCGCGGCCTGGATCGCGGACGCCGCCCGCCCCAAGGTGCTGCACAACGCGAAGAACGTGATGCGGGTCTTCGCCGAGCACGGCTGGACGGTGGCCGGCGTCAGCATGGACACCGCCCTCGCGGCCTATCTGATCAAGCCCGGCCGCCGTTCCTTCGCCCTGGACGCGCTGTCGGTGGAGTACCTGGGCCGTGAGCTGGCACCGGCCGGCGCCGAGAGCGGGCAGCTGGCGTTCGGCGAGGAGCAGGAGGACTCCGCCGCGCTGGACGCCCTGATGGCGCAGGCGCGCACCGTCCTGGACCTCGGCACGGCGTTCACCGGCCGGCTGGAGCAGGACGGCGCGACGGGGCTGCTGCGGGACGTGGAGCTGCCGACGTCGGCGCTGCTCGCCCGGATGGAGCGGTCCGGGATCGCGGCCGACCGCGAGCACCTCGAGGGCCTGGAGCAGCGCTTCGCCGACGCCGTGCAGCAGGCGGTGGCCGAGGCGCACGCCGCGGTGGGCCACGAGTTCAACCTCGGCTCGCCCAAGCAGCTCCAGGAGGTGCTGTTCGGGGAGCTGGGCCTGCCGAAGACCAAGAAGACCAAGACCGGGTTCACCACGGACGCCGACGCCCTGGCGTGGCTGGCCGCGCAGACCGACCACGAGCTGCCGGTGATCATGCTGCGCCACCGGGAGCAGGCCAAGCTGCGGGTGACGGTCGAGGGCCTGATCAAGACGATCGCGCCCGACGGACGCATCCACACCACGTTCAGCCAGACCGTGGCCGCCACCGGCCGGCTGTCGTCCACCGACCCCAATCTGCAGAACGTGCCGGTCCGCACCGACGAGGGCCGGGAGATCCGGCGGGGCTTCGTCGTCGGCGAGGGCTTCGAGTCGCTGTTGACGGCGGACTACAGCCAGATCGAACTGCGGGTGATGGCCCACCTGTCGGAGGACGCGGGCCTGATCGACGCGTTCAACACCGGCGAGGACCTGCACACCACCGTCGGCTCGCACGTGTTCAGCGTCCCCAAGGACGCGGTGGACGCCGAGATGCGCCGCAAGATCAAGGCCATGTCGTACGGCCTGGCCTACGGGCTGTCCGCGTTCGGCCTGTCGCAGCAGCTGGGGATCTCCCCGGGTGAGGCGGGCGCGCTGATGGACACCTATTTCGAGCGGTTCGGCGGGGTGCGGGACTATCTGCAGCGCGTTGTGGAGGAGGCCCGCGGCACCGGCTACACCGAGACGCTGCTCGGCCGCCGCCGCTATCTGCCCGACCTCAACAGCGACAACCGGCAGCGCCGCGAGATGGCGGAGCGGATGGCGCTGAACGCGCCGATCCAGGGCTCGGCCGCCGACATCGTCAAGCTCGCGATGCTCCGGGTCGGCGAGGCGCTCACCGAGGAGAAGCTGGCCTCGCGGATGCTCCTGCAGGTGCACGACGAAATCGTGGTGGAGATCGCGCCCGGCGAGCGCAAGCGCGTCGAGGAGCTGGTGCGGCGCGAGATGGCCGGCGCCTACCCGCTGCGGGCCCCGCTCGATGTCTCGGTGGGCGTCGGCAAGGACTGGGAGTCCGCGGCCCACTGACGGCGCCGCCTGCGGCGCAGACGGGCGGCGGCCGCGTACAGCAGCGCGCCGCCCGCCAGCCCGGCCCCCGTGCCGAAGGCCGCCGTGGGCACGACGTCGCCGAGCGATGACGGGGCCCTGACGGCGTACTCCCGCAGACAGCGGACGACGGAGCCGGCCACCGCGCAGCCGGCCAGCAGTGTGACCACGCCGCCGCGCCCGCGGGGCGTCAGCCGCGGCAGCCGGGCGGGCGGCGGCTCCTTCGGGGCGGCGCGCAGCGCGCGGGCGGTGAACGCGGCCAGCACCAGCAGCGCCGTCGCCGAACTGCCGTACTGCAGCCACTGGTACAGCTGCTGCCCGTGCACCACGGTGTTCAGCACCGGCAGCATCCGCACCCCCCAGCGCCCGTAATGGGTGAAAGTGTCCCATCCGACGTGGGTGGTCGCGCCGATCGTCGTGGAGAGCCAGAACCAGCCCGCCGTGCGCGCCGACCACGGCCGCCGGTCCCCGCTGAACAGCGTCGCGGTGCGCCCCTGCCACCCCTCGGGCAGCAGCGCCAGCAGCGGATCGCGCAGGAACAGCCAGCCGCCCACCAGGCCCGCGGCGATCAGCGGATCGAGGGTCGGGACCGCCGCCGGCGAGTGCGTGACGTGACCGAACCGGAAGACACCGGACACCACCGACGCGGCGAAGTACGGGATGTCGGGGGCGAAGGAACCCGCGACGAGCGCCGCCGCGACCAGCGGCCCGCGGGCGGATCCGTCCCGGCGCAGCCCCGGCAGGACCGCTGCCGCGTGGCTCAGGGTGAACGGCATCAAACCCCCTCGTGAAGTGATCCTTTCCGACCAGTATGCGGAGTACCGCACGGTGGATGCGCGCCGGAAGTTCCCGTAGGGTCCGTGGGGTTGCGGCGCGGTAACGCGCTCAGCTCGCACGTGGGAGGGACCGCGGACATGGCAGCGCGATACGGACGGCGGATACGCGCGATGCGCAGGGGGGCGGCGGGCACGGCGGTCGCGGCCCTGGCGGTCGCGGCGCTCAGCGCCTCGCAGGCACCCGGTTTCGCCCAGGCGGAGCGGGCCCGCAATGCCGTCCCCAAGCCGCCGCCCGGCCCGCAGATCGACGGCGGGTCGCCGTTCTACAGCGCGCTGCCGCCCGAGGACGGCTCCAGCGGCCTGGCCGTCGGCGGCACTTCGGCCCCCACGCCCACCGGCGGCACCGGCACGGGCATCGACACCGGCGGCACGGGCCTGCCCGGCACGGTGCTGGACGCCTACCGCAGGGCGCAGCTGGCCATCGCCACCTCCGACCAGGGCTGCAAACTGCCCTGGGAACTGCTCGCCGCGATCGGGCAGGTCGAATCCGGTCAGGCCGGCGGCGGTGCCGTCGACGCGAAGGGCACCACGTACAAGCCGATCCTGGGACCGGTGCTGAACGGCGCCGGTTTCGCGAACATCTCGGACACCGACGGCGGCACCTACGACGGGGACACCGTCCACGACCGCGCGGTGGGACCGATGCAGTTCATCCCGTCGACCTGGGCCAGTTGGGGAGCCGACGGCAACGCGGACGGCGTGAAGGACCCGAACAACATCTACGACGCCGCCCTCGCCGCCGGCCACTACCTGTGCGCCGACAACCGCGACCTTTCGGTCTCCGCGGACATCGACCGCGCGATCCTCGGCTACAACCACTCGCAGGAGTACCTGCACACCGTCCGGGCCTGGTTCCAGCACTTCAAGGACCAGGGAGCCGTCGCGGTCCCGGACAGCGGCCGCACACCCGGCGCCGGCGTCGGCCCGAGGACCTCGCCGCCGGCCACCGGCGTGCCGAAGCCGGGCGCCAGCCCGTCCGCCACGGCCACCGGCACCGTCTCGCCGGCGCCGACCACCACCGGCCGGCCGACGCCGCCGACCACCGGCCCGGGGACGCCCACCGGAACGCCGACCGGCACCGCCTCGCCGTCGCCCACGCCGACGCCCACGGACAGCGGGAGCCCCACCCCGGGCTGCCCGACGCCGACGCCGACGCCCACCCCGACGGGGTCCGCCTCGCCGACGCCCACCCCGACCGGCACGCCGACGCCGACGCCGACTCCCACGCCGACCGACGGCTCCTGCCCCACTCCCACGCCCACCACGTCCCCGACGCCGTCACCGACCGCGACGGACGCCACGACCGCGGCCGCGAGTCCGAGCGCGGCCCCGTCGACCAGCCCGGCGGCCGTCGCCGACTGACGCACCCCGCCGACTGACGCACCCCGCACCCATCGAGCCCGGCCCCGCCCTCCACGGCGGGGCCGGGCTCGTTCGCGCGGTGGCCGCATTCGATCGGTAGAACCTGTTCTCATCTGATCCCCCGATTGCTACGGTGCCCCGGCCCAGCCGACGTCGTCGTCCACAAGGGAGGTCCGGCCATGCGCGCCCTGATCGCCGCAGCCATCGGACTCGCCGCCGCTCTCGCGCTCGTCCTCACCATGACCGCGGTCGGCGCACCCGCCGGAAAGACCTCGCCCAAGCCGCTGGTGACCACGGTCCCCAGCCACCCGTAGCCGGTCGTTCCCGGCCGGTCGTCGTCCACCGCCACACAGGACGTCCGTAGCTACAAAGGAGGGGAAGCGTCCCGATGCGCCGCAAGTCCAGCCTGGTGCTGCTCGCCTTCGCCGTCTTCTTCGCGGCCCTGTCGCCCCTGATGCGCTGGTACGCCTTCCCGCGGCTGGCCAAGGTTCCGGCCAACCAGTACCAGGTGGTGGTTCTGGAGGCCAAGAACGCCACCCTGCTCACCGACACGTCGCTGGTCCCCAAGGTCGTCCCCAAGCTCAGCGTCATCCAGACGCTGAAGGGCAACGTCGAGGAGTCCAAGAAGGTCAAGGCCGACACCGGCCGGGACGTCGTGGTCTGGGACTCGCTGTCCTACATCGTCGGCCCGGACGGCAAGATGGTCAGCCAGGTCCCCGAGCGCTACATCTTCGACGCGCACTCCCAGGACCCGGTGCACACCGCGAGCGAGAGCGTCGACGGCGACCCCGTGCACCGGGAGGGCATCGAGTTCAAGTTCCCGTTCCTCACCGAGAAGCGCGACTACTTCTACTACGACGCGCAGGCACGGACGACCGCGCCCATCCACTACAAGGCGACGCAGAACTTCCGCGGCCTCAAGGTCTACTACTTCGAGCAGATCGTGCCCTGGGTCAAGGTCCCGCTGCCCAAGACGATGCCGGGCGGCATCACCCCGGCGGCACTCGGCGGCTCGGTGGAGCGCTGGTACACCACCAAGCGGATGTTCTGGGTCGACCCCACCACCGGCGCCCCGGTCAACGGCGAGGAGGTCCACCAGGAGGAGCTGCGGTTCCCGCAGACACCCGACACCAAGCCGGTGACCGTCTTCGCCGGTGATGTGAAGATGCGCGAGGACTACATCGACTCCACCGTCGAACTGGTGAAGTCCCAGCGCCAGCTCATCCTGCTGCTGACCAGCTACCTCCCCTGGGGATTCCTGATCCTGGGCGTCGTCCTGCTCGCACTCTCCCTGTTCCTGGAGGCGCGCGGCCGCCGCCCGGCCGACCCCGCCCCCGACGACACGGTGCGCGACCCGGATCCCGACCCGCGTCCGATCGCCGTCTGAGCCCGCCGCCGCGCCGTCCTGGAGGGGTCAACGCCGCTGGTTCGTCCGGCGGGTGGGCGCGGCGGCGGCCGGATCCTCCGGCCACGGGTGCTTGGGGTAGCGGCCGCGCAACTCGGCACGGACCGAGCGGTAGCCGCCCCGCCAGAACGAGGCGAGGTCGGCGGTGACGGCGGCGGGCCGGCCGGCGGGGGACAGCAGATGGACGAGGAGCGGCACCCGGCCACCCGCGATCCGCGGTGTCTCCTGCCAGCCGAACAGCTCCTGGAGCTTGGCCGCGAGCACCGGCTGGTCGCCCTCGTAGTCCACCCGGATCCGTGAACCGCTGGGCACCTCGATCCGCTCCGGAGCGAGCTCGCCGAACCGGGCGGCGGCACCGGACGCCCAGGGCAGCAGCCGGTTGAGCGGGCCGCCGGCGTCGGTCCGTTCCAGATCGGCGCGCCGGCGGGCCGCGGACAGCTCAGGGCCGAGCCAGTCGTCCATCCCGTCCAGCAGCGCCTGCTCCGAGACGTCCGGCCACGGCTCGCCCAACTCCCGGTGCAGAAAAGCCAGCCGGCGGCGGGTGTCCTGCGCGTCGCGCGACCAGCGCAGCAGCCCCGTGCCCTCCCGCCGCAGCCCCTCGGCGACGGCGGCCCGCAGCAGCGCCCGGTCCGGCGACCGCAGCGGCCGCGCCGTGAGCTCCACGGCGCCCAGCCGTTCCACGCTGCGCGCCACCACGTCGCCGTCCGACCAGCGCACCTCCTCGCCCGATGCCAGCAGCGGGGCCGCCGCCGTACGGGCGGTGGCCTCGTCGATCACCGCGGCCAGCCGCACCCGCGCCGAGACCGCCGTCACCGGCCGGTCCGCGACCGCGACGGCCAGCCAGCCCGGCGTCCCGAGCCGGGAGCCGGTGCCCAGCTCCGCCGCCGTTCCCGACGCCATCAGATAC
>NZ_JAPVLS010000062.1:0-60583 GCF_027158125.1 Streptomyces sp. H39-C1 | reverse complement strand
TGAAAACCCTCGGAGCCGACAACATCGCCAAGACCACCCGGGCGATCCGCGACGAACCCCAACGAGCACTCCCCATCCTGGGCATCACCAACGAACCGGTCACCTAAGGAACTTGATCAAGCCCTGGCCTGACAGGCCACGTCGCGAAGCGGCCGGCGGGGCGGCCCCTTTTAGGGTGGCATCAGGAAAGTCTGCTGATCAGCTCGGAGATGCCATGCCCTTGAAGATGAAGTTGAGCGCGATAACACTAGATTGCCCTGATCCACTGGCTCTGGCGGTGTTCTATCAACAGGCCACCGGCCTTGAGCCGCACCCGAAGTCGGACGCTGACTTTGCCGGTCTCAACCGTGAGGATGGACTCCTCATAGGCTTTCAACGGGTCGACGACTACCGGGCGCCGAGCTGGCCTGATCAGGCCGTTCCCCAACAATTTCACCTTTGCTTCGACGTCGCGGACCTGGACGAGGCGGAGGCTCGGTTGCTGGAGCTGGGAGCAGGCAAGGCTCATCACCAGCCGCATGAGGACAGGTGGCGGGTCCTCACTGATCCGGCCGGGCATCCCTTCTGCATCGTCAGGGGCTGACGCAGCCGTGCTCCCGCACACGACATAGCTGGGGACGTTCATCCGTACGCGGTTGGGGAGGTTAGGTAGTACGCCGACAATACGCCGAACACGACCCCGCCGGCCGGGATCTGAAGCCCTTCGTGGACTTCATCGGCCAGCACGGCACCGGCGCCGTCCTGGCTGCGGTAGACCAACTCAGCCACGAGAACCGCGCCCAGATCACCATCTCCACCGCCCACAAGGCCAAAGGCCGCGAATGGGCCAAGGTGAGGGTCGCCGACGACTTCACTCCGCCCAAGGACACCGACCAGAAGGGCATCGATGGTCGCCCACTGCCCGGACCGATCGATGACACGGAAGCCCGCCTCGCCTACGTCGCCGTCATCCGGACCCGCAATCGCCTCGACCTCGGAGGCTTGTCCTGGATCCGAGATCACCCTGACGGAAACCCAGCGCACGGACCCTGCTGATGTGCTGCGGAGTGGCTGCTTGACCAGGCGGTCACACCGCTTCCTCGGCATCCCATCGATTAGCCAGCCAGCCAGCCGGCAGCTCGCGGAGTGGATGAGAAGTGATCTGACACTTCCCTCTGCCCAGTGATCGCGAATCGCATCAATTAACCTCTTCCAGGCCGGCCTCCTTGCGCAGAGCCTGTTGAAAATTGATAATGAGCCGATTTAGTACAGTGGGATCAATTTGCACGCGTGCGCCATGGGCGACTTTCCCTCTAGTCAGCCACCATTCGTTAATTTCGGACTCAGTCACATCATGGATCCCCGCTGATTCGCTTAGGTACCTGTGGATATGGCGTGCGACTGAGGTGTGCGTTGTGCGCAGAATCTGGTTGTGCGCTCGATCCTGCAGATCATCGCTGACGCCGACTTGCATAAAGTGGCTTTTCAATCCCATCCGAAACACCCGCTTAGCGCCCTTGGTCAAGTCGTCGCCTAGCTGCCGCTGGGGTCCAATCGCCCCATTTGCCAAAGCCTGGAGACCTGTCACTGCAAGTATCCAGCGAACCTGCGGCCGGTCGGAGATTACCGCGAGCTGATTAATATCAAGGCAGTCCTGGACATATTGATCAAGATCATCGAATCTACCGAGGACGGCAATCTCCTGGGCTGGATGCCCTTTGATCTTCAAAATGCCGCCGTGATTCCTCATGAAAGTGACGTCCGATGCAAGGACTTCTGTATTGCCTTCGGGGTTGACGGATAGCTCCGCTGGGGGGCTGTCAACCAGCTCCGCTTTGACCAGCGGCCATCGAATGCAAAATCCATCATTTGAAGCGGCAAGTAGCTTGAGCAGCCTTTCTGTATGAACCACTGCAGTGTGTATTGCGATTACGGGAGTGGCAGCACCTATCTCCATTGCGGCGCAGTACTCGCCGGGCTCGGGCTGCCGTACTGACATGTTCCCCGCAGTGAATTCTGGAATTGATGATTGGACGCTTGTCTCCTCGCTCTCGAAGATGAGCGCATCGAATGGAATCCTCACGCGGAAGATGGGCGTCATAGCAGTAGTGTCTCTCCTGGCCCTTGGCTTCGCACCTGGTCGCTGTCAGGAGTATCGATCGACATGTATCGATTTCGACGTGCCGAATTCTGACTACGTCATGAGGAAGGGCCCTGGCCCATTCTTTGTGCGGCGGTGACGCTGGGTTACGCCAACAAGACACGCTTGCGGAGGAGTTCGAACTCTGCGCTGCCGAAGATCCGCGTTTGAGGAGCGCCGAAACGGCCGCGGCCGGGCGCCGACGTTGTTGGTCGGCATGCGGTCCGGCTGGACGTAGCGATGCGACGCGCGGCACGCTGATACGGGGTTCGGTTGTTCCGCGATGCCGGATGTGCAGGCCAGACTTGACGTATCACATGTTAAGGCTGCTCCCGGCTACTTCGCGCAGAGAATTCAGGGCACCAGCAACTCGACGACCCTGGGCGGTAAGCCGGTAGGTGATGGTCACGGGTCGGGTCGCAGTAACCCTCCGGCACACCATTTCGCGGCTCTCCAGGTCGGCAAGGCGGCCGGAGAGCACGCGGTTGGAGATCCCGGAGACGGCCTCTTGGATCTCACCGAATCGCCATGCGTCGTCAGAGGTATGAAGAATCAGCAAGATGTGTATCGTCCACCGGGCAGAGAGCGTCTCAACGAGATCGCTCTCTGCCCGGGTCAATGCGGCACCGCGCCTGCTGGCCGTCATAGCGCTCCGTCCCTGGTCGTGACACAGGCCTAGAAGGGAGGCTTCTCGTCAGTCTGAACGGCGTTGAACAACCCACCGCTCAGGTCGTCGTCGGTATCCGGCTCTTCCTTTGAGGCATGCTCCTTGAGCATGACGTACTTGGGGAACTTGCCCGGGTTCTTGTCATCCTCGCGGGCTTGGGCGATCCACTTCCCCGGATACAGCTCGTCGAGCGCCTGCCTAACCAGATTCCTACCCCACTCAAAGGAAGAGTCGGAGCGCTTCGCGTACTCGGGAGCCCTCTCACCCAGCATGTGGGCGATGTGTCCCCACTTGATGCCACGACTGCTGTTGATCAGCTTGTGGAAGTTGGGCTTGTTGTCCCGCAGGTGGACGATCGCGATCGCACTGTCGTCCACCGAGGCGTCTTCCCCATCTGGCGTGCTAGCGGCACCGCGGGGACTGTTAGCCGCGAGGCTGGCGGTGGCAACCCGGGCTTCGGCACGTCGTTCCTCGACGGCGGCCCGGGACTGGGTGGCGAAGTTGTCGGGGGCTGGGAGGGAGTAGTCGGGGTCGGCCATCTTGTAGGAGTCCTCGAAGCTGAGGACACGCACAGAGATGGGATAGGGGCGCGCATGGCGGTCGGTGCCGGGGGCGCTGGACCAGTAGATGCCATTGCCAACGAGCGGCTCGTTGAGCAGGGTGGCCAGCAGGTCTTCGGAGAAGTGGGCGTTGGCCTTCTTGAGGGACAGCAGGTCGCCTTGGGAGAGCAGGTGGAAGACGAAGAAATTGTCGCCCTGGCTGAGTAGTTCCTGCGGCAGGCTGCCTGGCTGCTGGGTGATCAGCAGGGCACCGAGATCGTATTTGCGACCTTCCTTCACCCACGAGATGAAGGGGCCGTCCTCCCTCTGACTGGAGCCACCGAGGACAGACTGGGCCTCTTCGATGACAGCAATGGTGGGGATGGATTTCGGGTCGGCCTCGGTGAACTGGGTCTGGTTGTGCTCGAAGATGTCGCCGAGGATCACACCGGCGAGCTGGAGCCCCTGGGAGCCGCGCATCTGCGAGATGTCCACCACACAGAGCTTGCCCTGCGATAGGCAGTCTTTCAGGCTGCTGAGGAGCTGGCTGTCGGGGTCGTGCAGTGCGTTGACGACGCGGGTCATATTGCTGACTGCGGCGTTAGTCTCGGCCTCTTGGCCGGCATCGAGGTTCAGGATCTCCTGGACCTGTGAGCGATCGGCGCCGTACTTGTCCCGGTGGATCAGGTCGACAAGCCGACTCCACCTGGGCCCGTCGAGGGACTTGAGCTTGACGACGTTCTGCTGGTCCTGCTTCTCCGGTGGCAGCGCGATACCCAGCACGCGCGACGCCTGCAGTTCCTTGATGTTCAGTTTGACGCCGTTGACGACGAAGGACTGGTAGAACTCGCTGGGGCCCTTGCGGTTGGTGAAGACGACTAGCTTGTTGCGCAGGTGCGGCACGTCGCAGAGGGCAGGGCGGCCCTTGAAGTCAGGCCAGAAGTACTCTCCGTCCGGGTCGAAGATGATTGTTCCGACGGGGGCAGCGCCGGAGCGGCGCGGCACAGTGGGCTGGCCTTCGTAGAGGGCGGAAAAGAGCAGTTTGACGAGGTTCGACTTACCGAAGCCTGCGCGGGCGAAGACGAAGCTGCGGCGAGCCACGAGTTTGTCAATCTGGAATGTCGGCATGATTGCGGGCTGCTGGACCTGCATCCAGGAGGTGTCGCCCACACGCTTGTCGTTTCCGGCATAGACGAATTCGCCGAAGGCGAGGTATCCGATGGGCACCGCGCCGTCGTCGGTGTCCTTCGCGTTGACAACCTCGGCGAGCAGGTCGTCACCCAAGAGCGCGACCTGGGCGCCGACATGCGGGAGGCGCCGGTGGCTGGGGACGAAGATGTGCTTGTCGCCCTCCATGCGTAGGACGCCGAGGATGCGGATGTCGACCTTGTACTTCAGGTAGCGTTCGCGCAGCTCGTCGGGAATGGGCCGCTGGTCGCGCACCGCGCGAGTGGCGTAGTCCTCGCCGATGGGAGATACCAGGCGCCCCTGGGAGGCGATGGTGGTGATCCGCCCGAGGATAGCCTCCCGTTCGTGTTCGAGCTGGACGAGGACGAACTGGCCGTGCATGGCCATGGTCTGGAAGTCGTCGTGGTGCGGCAGCACCAGGTCGGCGTGGAACTCCATGCCGCCCTCGGAGAAACCGCGGAAGGTGCCGACAACTTTGTCGCGCTCGAACAGGCTCATGACGGTTCTTACTCCACAGGGTGCGGTGCGGACAGTGAGGAGTGCTATTCGTAGCGATTGGCGGCTACGTCGGAGGCCAACCGCAAGGCATCGATGATGTGCGCCTTGTCATCGCCGACCTGGTCGCGGACGGCGTCGACGAGCTGGTCTTCGATGATGTCCATGTCCAGGTCGGCGACGCGGGAGTAACTATCAGCCTGTTGGATGCAGTTGGGATAGAGGGGGATGGGGAAGCCAGCCACCGCGTCGGCCTGCAGGTATCCGAAGATCGCCTGGGCTTCCCTGTCCTGGCGGGACATGAGGTCTACGGTCCAAATGGGGTCGCCGGAGTAAGGGCCGAAGCGCACGAAATACATCGATCCGATGTTGAACTTTGGCTTCTCACCCGGGGAATCGTCCCTGACGTCGCGGGTGTACTCGTCCCACAGGTAAGCCTTCTCCAGCATCTCGGCCGGGACCTTGGCAAAACAGGCGGCGCCGTTGTTAAACACGCCCGATAACGAGATCGCCAGCCGGTAGTACTCCAGGACTTGGGTCTTCTTCGCCAGTCCCACCAGCCACACCTTGCGACGGTCCTGGTGCCAGATCCGCTCGATGGCCTCGTAGATCTGCTCGCCCATCTTCACGAACAGCTCACCCGTGAAGATCTTGCTACGCAGCAGGCCGTCGCGGACGATCAGGGTGTCGACTGCGTAGTCACGATGGCAGATCAGGTCATACAGCGTCGCCCACTCGCACAGATCCCGGAAGACCTGCACCCAACTGGGCGACTTGCCGGACATCATCGGCGATAGGCTCTGGAGCCTTTCGACACCCAACCCGTGCATCATCCTGCCCAGGGCCGTACACGGGTTGCCCTCTTCGTCGAACTGCCGGCGGCTCAGGCCGTCAATGTCGGCGATCGGGGAGACCACCTCCATGCACAGCTCCTTGCCGTTCGAGTCCACGACACGAACGACCTGAAGGTAAAAGGGGTTGAAGGCGACCTTGTTATTGCCGCCGTCGGAGGACATCAGCGCGACCGATGTCGCTGACCGCGGCCTGATCACCTTGACCTCGGAGCGGATGGCATGGGCCTGCTCAACCAGCTTGTCCAGCTCCGCGCGACCGTCTTCGACCTGGTCACCGATCAACTGCTTGAGCTGCTTGATCTGATCCGCGTCGAACATGCGTCTCCCCACACCGCGCGCGTGCTGCCACAAGCAAGTAATTCACTCGCCTGGTCTACACAGCATGGCATGGGGTGCTGACAATCCGTTATGAAGTTGTGGAAAGTAACTGGGTTACCTGATCAGTGGGGCAGTCCGATCAGTTCGGCGATGAGGTCGATCTCGTCGATGGCAGAGCCGGCCTTGCCGAACTGCTCCGCCTGCCGGGTGCGCTTGGGGGGTGTGCCGGCCTGCCGGACTTCCTTGACAACCCACCCGGCCTTCGCCTCCCTCACGGAGGCCAGCAGCATTTGCTCCGGGTCGGTACGGGCTGAGGGCAGAGCTCCAAAGCGGATCGCAAGCCGGGCACCCTGGTGGCAGCGGCGGGCGGTTGCCCCCCACACTTCGGCCAGGGCCTGGATGAAGGCTTCTTGGTTCGGCTGGCGGGCGATCTGGCCGTGCGTTCCGTAAAGGACCTCGGGGGGCCCTCCGAGAAACCATGAGCGCAACCACTGGTCGGCCACGTAGGTGCGCATGCCGTAGTACGGGGGCGAGGTGACAACCAGGTCAAACTTCTGTCGCAGGCCGCCGAGAGTCTCGACGGAGTCGCCGAGGTAGACCCGGCCGCCGTGAGCCAACGGAGCCGCATCCAACAGGCGCTTAGCCCGCCGCTCGATGACCTCCAGCGTCGGAACACGCACCGGCTCCATGTCGCTCTTCTTCCAGAACTTCACCGCGTATGCGGGCTTGGAAGCATAAGTACGCGGCATCTGGTTCGACAGGTACGACGGGAGGTTCTTGTTACGCGGGCCGTGCAGGATGCCCAGCAGAACCGCCCGCAGCATCGCCGCCGTCGAGGTGGTCATCCCCAGTAGGGCCTCACGCAGCGCCACCAGCTCGCGAAGCGTCTGACGCTCGAAGCACCACTGCCAGAAATCGCCCTCGGGCACCTCTCCTCGCATACCGCCGTCGAGGACTTGCCGCGCGAGACGAACCACGGCGCCGGGTGTGACCTGGACGAGCTTGGCCTGGGCGATGGCGGCAGCCACTGGGTTGATGTCGATGCCCACCGACGGCAGCTCGGCCAGACGCGCGGCATAAAGAGTTGTTCCCCGTCCGCAGAACGGATCCAGTACACGAGTGGCATCGGGACGGGCGGCAAGCTGCTGGAGCGGAAAGTCCAGCGGAAACATCGTGTAGTACGGGCAGACGGCATTCAGCCGGAGCACATCTTCGGGCCGACTGGGGGAAGGGGCCGCTGCGGTCGCCGTCATGGGTGTAACCCTACAGGTATAGTTACACCCATGCCACGAAGGAGGCTCGATCCCGCCGCCCAACTCCGCGGGCAGGCGCTCGCCTTCCGCCTGACCCAGGCCCGCCGCACCTCCGGACGCTCGGCCGAGGCCGTGGCCCGCAGCGCGGGGATCTCCGTCGAAACCGTGCGCAGTATCGAAAAGGGCCGCACATTCACACCGGAATTCTTCACCGTCGCTGCCCTCGCCGTGGAGTTGGGGCTATCCCTCGACGAGTTGTACGCACTCGTCCGTCAGCCCACCCGAAGCGATCTTCATACGCTCCGTGGCCCTAGCACTGCTACCTCCAGTCCGGCCGGGCCGCCCCCTGACGCGTGATAGCGCCTATCAATCGAGGTGCCCTGCCAGCCCGCTCGTCACTCATCCTGGTGGTTGCCCTTTCTGTCCCCTGGCCAAGAGGACCGAAGGGGACGAAATGTTAGGTATGCGATTCGCATTGCTTCATTCCTAGATCGACACTGTCTCGCAGGTCGCTGCGCAATGCGGGGGGCGCCCTGCAACATGCTGGCGGTGGCGGAAAGGTGCGGGAACCCGCTGTCATGACCCCGTCGGCCGGGATCTGAAGCCGTTCGTGGACTTCATTGACCAGCGCGGCAGCGGTGCCGTCCTGGCCGCTGTGGACCAACTCGCCCACGAAGACCACGCTCAGATCACCATCTCCACCGCCCACAAGGCAAAGGGCCGCGAATGGGCCAATGTGAGGATCGCCGACGACTTCACCCCGCCCAAGGACGGCGACCAAAGAGGCGCCGACGGGCGTCCCTTGCTTGGGTCGATCGACGACACGGAAGCACGCCTTGCCTACGTCGCCGTTACCCGGACACGCAGCCGCCTCGATCTCGGAGGCCTGTCCTCGATCCAACATCACCCCGACGGAAACCCGGCACAGGGACCGTGTTGACGTATCGCGGTGAAGCATTCGGCGAGGTCACCCCGCTCGGTCCGACCCGTCGGCAGACCGGCTCACTGGCAACTGGTGCGGATCGCTGACATGGGCTGCGTTCCCACAGTCGTGGTATCGGTCAGAAGAGCGCGCTCTGTTCGGTCGCCTTCAGGGCGGTTCGAAGATCGGCCAGCTTGAGGGCCGGGTCCTGGCGGAGCCCTGATGATCCGGTCCAGTAGGTGGTGCGCTCGCGTCGAGCGACCCAGGCCGAGGCATTGTTCAGTTCTGGGTGCCAGACCGTTCCCGTGTAGTCCTCGAGAGTGGGTTTGGTACTGCCCGATGTGCCGCCGTCACGTGTGTAGACAGTCATGCGGAACACGCCATTCAGGGCCTCCCAGGTCTTCTGGGAAGTGCGGCTGCCGAACATGACGGCGAGCATCTGGAAGCTGTCGATGCGACCTTGATCGACCTGGATCCAGTAGTCGCCTCCTCCCACGTGTCTGTTCCCGTCGCCGTCAATGAGCGCCTCGTAGAGGATCTCGGCCTGGCTGAGGGTGAGTGAAGCGATCAACAGTGGCGGCAGTTGCTTCTCGGGGAGGGCGGCGCGGATCTCAGCTCCAAGGTCGGCGCCGATGTAGAACGGGATGACGCCGTCGGGTCTCGCCTTGTGTTCCTTGAAGGTGAAGCCTCGGCCAGTGAAGTGAGCGGCAAGGCGTCGAATCTGCTGTGTCTTCTCCGGGTTAACTCGCTCGGACTGAGAGAGCGACACGTGGTTCCAGGTGCCGTCGCCCGGTGGTTTGGGGAAGCAGCCCTCCGTGATGATCCAGCCGAGCAGTTCGACGAATTCGTCGGAGTAGGGCGAGGAGTCTGAGAAGGCGCTGGGTGTTCCACCGCCGAAGACGAGTCTGGCCCAGGTCCGCTTTTGGAGATTCTTCGTGGTGGACCACTGGTGGGGCCTATTGTCTCCATTCTTCCGGCCCTGATCGTTCCGTTCCATCCATAGGTGTCCTGGTGTGGTCAACGCTGAGACGGACCTGTGCTTCCATCGGACCAACGGACCGTGCCGGCCAGCGTCCCACTGACGTCGATTGATGCCCAGGAGCGGTTTCCATCGGATCTGCTTCTCGACGGGGTCCATGGCCAGGATGTAGTCGCCGGGGTTCAAACTGTCGTGATCACGCCAACCGTTTGGAGTCAGTGCTTCTGTGTTCGCGTCAACTCCACTGTCTGGCAGCGTGTTTGAGAACTCCATGGCCTCAGTGTGGCGAGGGGATCTGACAAAGACGTCGCTCCAGCACCGTCGCGGCCGCTCCGGGGGACCGGGCGCCGCGAAGGAGTGCAGCTCAGGAGCAGCCGAGCGCGCGGTAGGTCCATCCGGCTCCGCGGCACCAGCCGGAGTCGAGGGTGCTCCGACCGTCGATGATCTTGGGCTGGGCCCGCGACCGCGCCGACGAGCCCGGGTGGATCGACTTCTATAACCACGCGCGTCTGTCGGCGGACGCCGCCGAGGTCTATCGCGACCTGAAGAACCCGAAGGCCGCTCTGGCCTGGAATCGGCAGGCCACTGCCATGCCGACCGGGGTGTTCACCCAGTCGGTCGGCATGCGCCTAGCCATCGTCGCCACCTCCCACCTCCAGGCCCGCGACCTCGACAACGGCCTGGAACTGGGCAACGGGTCCGTCGGCATCCTCACCCGTGCCCAGTCTGCTCAGGTGGTCGGCGGGCGGAGCGGGACGACATTGTCGGGAGTGGGGGAAGAGCCTGTTGAGGAGCCCTGCTCCTGAGTGAGAACGGCGCTGGCGAGGGTCAGGTTGGTCACCAGTTGGCGGAGCTTCTCAAGATCATTGTTCTGATTGGCAATGGTCTTCTTGAGCTTGGTGACGGTCTCCCGCAGTCGCTTCTCGGCTTCTGGGACCTGCCGGGTCTCGTTGCGGACGCGTTCGTAGAACTCGTTCTTCAGGTCGGCATGCCGCTTCATGAGGGCCATGCGGTGGACGCCGGCCTCAGCGGCGAGGGCCACGACGGTGAAGCTGCCGTTGGAAGCGGTGGCCGTTCCGGCCAAAAGCCGGTCCATGGCCTCGAGGATGCGGGCGCGCTCGTCCTGGTGCTGATGGTTCATGTCAGAGACTCGGCGGGTTGGGCGGTCGCGTCGTGGGTGTCGGCTTTCTTGCGGAGCCGGTCGGCATTGACTCGCAGGCGCTTGCCGACCGGACCGGGGGCATGCGCGGCCAGCTCGTCAATCTCGTCGGCCCGCTGTCGCATCTGGAGGGCGTGGGTGTCGGTGCGGACTGTGTTGCCGCAGCCGGACTGACAGGCGTACTGCCTCGGCGCGGGGGCGCCCGGATCGGGCTCGCAGAGCGCGTTCTCGTTCTTGAACGCGCAGATTAGGAAGGCGTCCGGATTGTCATAGAGCACGACGCCGTCCCGCGCGAGGAACTTGGCGGCCTTCCTCGCGAACGTCGCGGGGACGATCCTGCCCTCGAACCGTGGCGTCGTCGCGGCGGCGGTGACAGCCCGCCGGGCCGCCGGCCCGGAGATCTTCTCCCCCGCGGCCATGCGGTCGCGCAGATGGGCGGCGGTGTCCGCAGCAGCGAGAGCGGTCTCGACATCGAGCACGCTGTGGATACCCCCGCGGCTGCGGGAACCGTAGCCGCTGGAGGTTCGGGCATCCAGGACCGTCCGCATGTGTCCGTACTGGATCGCGAGCGCGACCAGTCCGCCGGGGCGCCGTGCGATGTGCCAGGCCAGCGTTCGCCGGAACCGGGCCAGTCCGATTGCCCCGTGTGGGTCCGCGGGGATGATCTGATCGGGCATGCCCTGGGCCTTCGCTTCGCGGTTCGCCCAGCTCACGAAGTCCTCGATCCGGGTGTTCAGGCACTGGTGCTTCAGTGCCCCGTGGTGGCCGCGCTGCTGCATGAAGTCATGGTGGGTGGCACTGAGAAGGAGTTCTCCAGGCGGCACCATCCGCTCGAGGACGCGGATGGCGTGGACGACCGGGCTGATAGCAACCCAGGGGACCTCGCGTTCCGCACCTGCGGAGATGAGGTTGCCGTCGTGGTCGGTGACGTTCTTGTAGTGCCGACTGCGGATTAGGTGCCGACCGCGCGTGCCGTCGGGGGCAGGTTCGGGATCGGGGCAGCAGCCGGACCGCAGACCTTGTACTTCCTGCGGGCGCATACCGGTCAGATACAGGCAGATGATCGTTGCAGCCGTGCCCAGGTGTCGCATCAGTTCGGCGGCCTCGTCGAAGTCCATGTGTGTGCGCCAGGGCTTCCCGTTGATCTGTCCGGTGACCGGCACCTGCAAAGGACACGGGCCGGGCTGCTCGTTGGTCAGGTCCGAGAGCCGGTGCCGGTCGGAGAAGCGGCCGACCTGACCGAGACTCGCGCCGGTGACGGCGGCGACGTAGGTGCGGGCCAGGGCCATCTTGCCGTGCATCCGGATTGCGGGCAGTGCTTCACCCGCCCGGACGAGAGGCAGCAGGGTCCCTGCAAGGGCAGCCAGTCCCTGGGGGACACTCTTGTTGGCGGTGGCCGTGGCGACCAGCCGTCGTCTTTCAGTCCAGGCCGCGAGGATGTCGTCAGTGAAGTCGTCGACGAATCGGATCGCCCAGATCAGCAGCGGGCCTAGGGTCTGAGGGTCCAGCGGCTCCCTGCTGTTCTCTCCGGATGCGGAGCCGTCGGCCGCGGGGAGGAAGTCATCGAGACCCTCGTCCTCCCACGGGGGCCGGGTGACGTTCGCGTGGCGAGCACTGATCTGGTCAAAAGCCCATAGATCCGACAAGAAAGCGCATATCTTCTCCGCGTAGTTGCGGGAGACATCATCCTGCCAACGCTCGGATATGTAGGCTCGCCATACCTCGTCGGTGCAGTCGCCGAGGCTGGTGAAGCGACGTTCATGCAGCCAACGTGCCAGCCGCATCCACTCGTTGCAGGTATCCCGCATGACGGCGGCGGACGTCCTGCCCCGTGCCCGGACCCCTCGGTCCTTGAGGTAGGTGGGCCGGAGCTGGCCATTGAGCATCGTCCAGGTCACGAGTTTTACCTCGTCGAGCAGAGAGGACGGGCACTTCCTCCAGAGGATCTCGAACAGACTGGTGCTGGGATTGTCGATGAGCGGTGCCAGGGGCCAGACGGACTCCCGGTAGCGGGCGTTGTAGTGCGTATTGCCGGGGCTGCTCCACTGGGGCAGCACCACCGAGCTGTCCGGGCCGGGCATGGCCAGGATGTACGGGTCGTATTCGGCAGCGAGGACAGTCACGGGGCGAGATCTTCTCTCAACAGGAGGTGGACAACAGTGCGGTCGGAATCGCTGACACGGGCCAGGGCCGCCTCCCAGGCTGCCGGGCCCACTTTCTTGTCGTCGTCGCGCAGGTCCTCCAGCCGCAGCAGAGAATCGTTCCAGCGTTCATGGAACGTCCGGTCGTCCGTAGCGGACCGCAGGCTCAAGATCTGCTGGTGCAAGTGCGCGAGCCGGGGGTGGTGGCCAGGGTGGACATGTGCGTTACGGCAGGCCAGACAGAGCAGGAAATCCGCCCCGCAGCCTCCCTCGGCAGCCGGCCACGGGCTGGCCTTCTCGTCCTCGCAGTCCGCCGTCGCCGTCTCCTGATGCCCAGGGTCCGGCTTGTCTGTGATCTTCCCGCCGAAGACAGAAGCCCGGGCCAGCTCCAGGGCCTCGCTGGCCCCAGCCTCGAAGACATCCCGGGAAGCACGCTGAACCCGCTTGTCCGGCAGAACATAAACGCTCTCGTGGGTGCCCCGAGTGTGCTGCAGGGGACGGCCCTCATCAGTCACCGTTGTCCGGCGGACCCGCCCGAACGGTGACCCGCCCAGCCCATGGCTCTTGGCCCACGCCTGAGCCATGTCGTAGGAGACACCGAAGGACACTGGGCCCACCGGGGCGGGCCGGTCCAGATCCGTGTGCTCCAGCTCGGCTTGGTAGGCGCGAGCAGCCATCAACAGATCGCCCCCCGGTTTCAGATCGTTGGCGAGCGCGCGTGCGTGAGCGGTGGCTTCCATGGCCTGAGTAATCAGTCGCCCGGGAGAATCAGCCCCGGAGTCCGTAACGTTCTCCGTGGAGAACCACCATCCGCTGCCACCCCTGCGCTTCTCGACCTGGATCTGGTAGGTCACCGAAGCGGTCTCCCCGACCGACGGTCGCGTCGTCGGGACCGGAATGCGGTCATAGACCGACAGATTCCATGCGAACCGGTCAGTCAGCAGTACGGCCAGCGCCGTGATTTCCCTGCGGGTCAGGAACAGCCGCCCCCACGTGTTCTCCGGACCCGTGCCGCCGAGCGCCCTGTGGTGCGTCACGTGGTACTGACCACTCGGAATGAGCGTGCGGGGAACATCGCCGGTGCGCGCAGTGTGGTCGAGAACTCTCCCGATCTTCCATTCACGGCTGCCCTCGGTGGTCTCACCTGCCCGCCATCTGTGCAGCAGGCGCGTGTTCTCGGTGATCCGCAGCCAAGCCGAGCGGAATTGACGCTGAGCCGTCAGTACAACCCGGTCCCGCTCGCTGTTCTCGTAGGATTGCTTGCTCGGCACGGGCCGCGGAATCCGGCGGGCCAGTTCCTCTGCGATCGGCCCACCCGCCAGTCGGGCATCCCTCTGCAGCAGGCCGCGGACGATGCGCAGTGTGGTCCTGCCACTGTTGGTGTCGATGTGCAGATCCCGCCAGCTCTGCAGGGCGGTCACGCTGAGACCGTCGAGATCATCTGGAGGACTCTCCAGCTCAGCGGCGAACTTCGTGAACATCTCAACGGCGGTCCAGCAGCTCGTGGCAGTCCGGTGGCTGGTCCAACCGCGGGACCGGGCGGCGAATGCCGCAGCAAGCGCCCCCTGCATCGGCCCGGCAGCCGGCAGCTCGGCGAAATCGAACTCCTTCGCGTAGCCGGCCTTGTTCGTGACCGTGACCACGAGGCCGTCCGGGGCCAGCGGTGGATCGACGCGGTGGTCGGGCGGCGGCGGGACGGCCTTGCGACCCCGCCCGCTCACGACGTCGCCCCAAGGAGCGTGTCGATGTCCTGGATGCCGGCTGTCTCCCGGGCCAGCCGGGCGAACATCCCGTCCATGTTCTCAATGTCCTGACTCTCATCCGCGGTGTCCGCGGCGGCGAGGATCGACTCCAGCTGCAGATGAGCGACAGGCGCCAGATAATGCCGTTTTGTCGTCTCCACGTCCGCGTGCCCCAGCAGCGTTTTCACCAGCCACCACGGGTCGCCGAACAGCAGGGCAAAGTCCCGGCGGTCCTTGCCGGTGAGCCCGTAGCGCTTCTCAAACAGGTCATTCAGCAGAATCAGCATGAAGAGCGCGAACGAATGCCGGGCTGAGTGCGGGGTGGCATAAGGACTTTTGCTCTGCACCTCCGCCAGTCGCAGATCCCGGGTGATCCTCTGTTCCTCCTCGGCGAGGAGCACCTTCTCGCAGCGCAGGTTCGCCATCCTGAACACGCCGTTCCACCGGTCCGGGAGCATCGGCAATCCCTCCTCGGTCAACCACAACCACGCCGGCTCCGGCCCGTCCGGGCCTTCCAGGAACAACCACTGCCGCTCACGCCACTTCAGACGGCTCAGCGACTGCGACCCGACCACACCATCGCGGTCGACCCACTCCAACTTCGGCTTCAAACCATGGGTCACCTTCGTGACCAGCCGCATCACCGGCAGTCGCTCGTAGCGGCCCGCCTTCTGGGCCCGTTGGATCGCCCAGGCGCGCTCGGACTGAATGTAGGCCTCGACCTGGCCCACCGCGTCCACCGAGGCGTAGAACGTCCGGCTGTTCTTCGAACGCGTCAATGCACCGGCAAGGCGACCGTGCATGTACCGTCCGTGGCGCAGACGCTGGGTCGGCAGCTCGAAGAGCAACAGGCCCCCGCCTTCCTGCCGCCGCAGTCCTGAACTGAGCAGCAACTGCACGAAGGCGGTGTTCCGCAGCTCCGTACGTGACTCCCACCCCGGAGCTGCGACCCTGACGAGGGTGTGGCCGCGCAGCCCGATGTCCGACCACAACCCCCAGGTCCGCGGCGTCAGCCAAGACACCCGTGCACTGACTGAGTCCGCTGCCTGGTGCTCCCGCCGGGAGATGTCCACCGGCAGTGGATGGACCTTTCCCCACTTGAACAGCTTCGTGAAAGCTGCCGCCTCACGGTCCCACTTCGTCCCGCTGATCCGGCCCGGGTTCTCCGGAGCGTCACACCGCCAGTGCCGGTAATCCGCCAACTCCTGCGGCGTCGCCTGCCACCACGACAGCCCGCGCGAAGACAGAAAATTCAGCAGCGGCCGGTAATCCGTTCCGTAATTCCGCTTGGTCTCCCTTTCAAGATTCCGGAACACCTCGGACCGCACGAAATTCAGGAAATCCCCATCCACCATTCCGCCGGGTCTTACGTACACCGGGTCGCCCGGCAGTAGACCTATTCGGGCCACCGCCTCCGGCAGGTTCTGTACCCCCAGGACACTCTCGGCCGACAGCGTTCCCCGCCACTGCCCCGGATCCGGTACCCACACCACATGCCACTCGCTCAACGGGAGCCCCTTCTGACGCGCTTGAACACATCAGATCATCAGGGAACTGGTGAACAGCGGAGAGACCTGGCCACAGAAGAAACTCACCGTGGGCCTCAGCCCCGCCTCGGTCCCCAAGAGCGGAAGCGGCTTCGATCTCGGGGTCGCGTGCGCGGTCCTCGCCGCCAACGAACGGATCGCGCCCCGGGCCATCGCCGATCTGATGATGATCGGCGAGCTGGGCCTCGACGGCCGGGTGCGGCCGGTCCGCGGTGTGCTGCCCGCCGTCCTCGCCGCGGCCGACGCCGGGTACCGGCACGTCGTGGTTCCGGAACGCACCGCGGCCGAGGCCTCGCTCGTTCCGGGAGTCTCGGTGCTCGGCATCCGCACCCTGCGCCAGCTCGTCGCGATCCTCAACGACGAGACGGTCCCGGAAGAGGAGGAGGACCGGGACGAGGGGCGTCCCGACCCGCTGTTCGCCGGGCTCGCGGTGCCCGGGGCCGGTATGGGCACCGGCGTCTCCGGCCGGGAGGTGGTCCCCGACCTCGCGGACGTCGCGGGCCAGCACACCGCCCGGCGTGCCCTGGAGATCTCCGCGGCCGGCGGCCATCACCTGTACCTGAAGGGCCCGCCGGGCGCCGGAAAGACGATGCTGGCCGAGCGGCTGGCCGGGCTCCTGCCACGGCTCACCGCACAGGAGTCGCTGGAGGTCACCGCGGTGCACTCGGTCGCCGGGATCCTCCCGCCCGGCAAACCGCTGATCGACACCCCGCCGTACTGCGCCCCGCACCACTCGGCGACCATGCCCTCCATCATCGGCGGCGGCAGCGGTCTGCCCAGGCCGGGCGCGGTCTCCCTGGCCCATCGCGGGGTGCTCTTCCTGGACGAGGCGCCGGAGTTCAGCGGCCGGGTGCTCGACGCGATGCGCCAGCCGCTGGAGTCAGGGCACGTCGTGGTGGCCCGCTCCGCGGGAGTGATGCGGCTGCCCGCGCGCTTCCTGCTCGCCCTCGCCGCGAACCCCTGTCCGTGCGGACGGTATTCGCTGCTGGGGCTGGGGTGCGACTGCTCGCCGGCGGCGGTTCGCCGGTACCAGGCGAGACTGTCCGGGCCGCTCCTGGACCGGGTGGACCTCCGCGTCCAGGTCGAGGCGGTGACCCGTACGGAGCTGATCGAGGGCGCCTCGGGCGCCGAGCCGAGCGCGCGGGTCGCGGACCGGGTGCGGCTCGCGAGGGAACGGGCGGCGGTCCGGTACGCGGAGACCCCGTGGCGGACCAACAGCGAGGTGCCCGGCCATGAGCTGCGCACCCGCTGGCAGGTGGGCCCGGCCGGACTGCGGGAGGCCGAAAGGGACATGGAGCGCGGACTGCTCACCGCCCGGGGCCTGGACCGCGTCCTGCGCGTGGCCTGGACGATCGCCGATCTCGCCGGGGTCGAACGGCCCGGTCCGCGGGAGATGGCGGAGGCCCTGCAACTGCGCACCGGTGTCGCCCGCGGGGTGCCGGCCGTCGTGGGCGGTGGCTGATGGCCGTCGGTGAGGAGGAGCGGCTCGCCCGCGCCGCGCTGACCCGGATCGCCGATCCGGGTGACGAGACGGTCGGCGGATGGCTGCGGGAGCGTGATCCACGGGAAGTGGTGCGGGAGATCCTGGCCGGTGTGCCGCTGCCGGGGGCGAGCGAGCGGCGGATGGCCGGGTACCGGATACGCGCCGGAGCGCTGGACCCCGCCGCGGATCTGGCCGCGATGGAAGCGCTCGGCGGGCGCTTCGTCTGCCCGGGCGACACCGACTGGCCGGCGCAGCTGGACGATCTCGGCGCCGCGCGGCCCTACGGCCTGTGGGTGCGGGGGCGGCCGAAGCTGCGGATGTGGGCCCTGCGGTCGGTCGCCGTGGTGGGCGCGCGGGCCTGTACCGACTACGGCGCCCATATGGCGGCCCGGCTGGGCGCGGGGCTGGCCGAAGCCGGCTGGGTGGTGGTCTCGGGCGCGGCGTACGGCGTGGACGGCGCGGCCCACCGGGGCGCGCTGTCGGCGGCCGGGGCGACCATCGCGGTGCTGGCCTGCGGAGCGGATGTGCCCTATCCGCCGGGGCATGCCGACTTGATCTCCCGGATCGCGGAACAGGGCCTGGTCGTCGGGGAGTTGCCACCGGGCTCCCATCCGACCCGCAGCAGATTCGTGCTCCGCAACCGCGTCATCGCCGCCCTCACCCGCGGCACGGTGGTGGTCGAAGCACAGCACCGCAGCGGCTCGCTGATCACCGCGCGGTGCGCCCGGGAGCTGGGGCGGCTGACGATGGGCGTGCCGGGTCCGTGCACCTCGGGCCTCTCGGCCGGTGTGCATGAACTGCTGCGCCATGAGGCGGCGCTGGTCACCGACGCGGCGGAGGTCGTCGAGATGGTCGGCCGGATCGGCGGCGACCTGGCGCCCGAGCGACGTGGTCCAGTGCTGGCCAGGGATCTGCTGGAGGCCGCCGCCACGCGGGTGCTGGAGGCGCTGCCCGCCCAAGGCGGCGCCGGCGTCGAGCAGATCGCCCGCGCCTCGGCCACCGGAAAGGACGACACGCTCGGACGCCTCTACGAATTGCAGGCACTCGGCTTCGTGGAACGGGACGGAGAACGATGGAAGTTGACGCGATTCACCCAGGACCGGACGGTTCCCCGAGCAGAGTGACCCGGTCAACACGGAGCACCTCGGGGGAAGGTGGTTGACCTGGGGCAATCGGGTGAAGAGGTTTGGAGTCGGCGTGGGGAATGCATGATTGCTCAACATTCCCTCGCGGGAGACTCGCGGCGGACTCGCAGCCCCGAACCCCCCAGCGGAACGTATCTGCGCATGCCCCATACGGAAGTCGTAGCAATAAGCGACACTATGGTCACGCTACGCTCCCATTGACCCCATTTTCCGCCCACGTCTCGGCAGAACGGCACAAGACGACGCATGCCCCAGCACACCCCCGGGCCGGACCGGGCCACGGCGGCCACCGCCGCGCGCAGTGCCCCCCGTCCCGCCGCCCCCACCTCGCTCGACGCGCTGTGGCGGACCTACAAGTCCACGGCGGACGCGAAGCTCCGGGAGCAGCTCATCCTGCACTACTCGCCGCTGGTGAAGTACGTCGCGGGACGGGTCAGCGTCGGTCTGCCGGCCAACGTCGAGCAGGCGGACTTCGTGTCCTCGGGGGTCTTCGGGCTCATCGACGCCATCGAGAAGTTCGACCCGGAACGGGCGATCAAGTTCGAGACGTACGCGATCACCCGGATCCGCGGCGCCATGATCGACGAGCTGCGGGCACTGGACTGGATCCCGCGCTCCGTACGGCAGAAGGCGCGTGCAGTGGAGCGCGCCTACGCCACCCTGGAGGCCTCGCTGCGGCGCACCCCCAGCGAGTCCGAGGTCGCTGCCGAGATGGGCGTCGGACTGGAGGAACTGCACGGAGTGTTCAGCGCCCTGTCGCTGGCCAACGTGGTGGCGCTGGAGGAGCTGCTGCACGTCGGCGGTGACAGCGGCGACCGGCTCAGCCTGGTCGACACCCTGGAGGACACCGGTGCCGACAACCCGGTGGAGGTCGCGGAGGACCGCGAGCTGCGCCGGTTGCTGGCCCGCGCGGTGAACACCCTCCCGGAGCGCGAGAAGACCGTTGTGACGCTCTACTACTACGAGGGGCTCACGCTCGCCGAGATCGGCCAGGTGCTCGGTGTCACCGAGAGCCGGGTCAGCCAGATCCACACCAAATCGGTGCTGCAGTTGCGCGCGAAGCTGGCGGACGTCGGCCGCTGACGCCGGTCACCGCCTACAGTGGACGGGTGCCCAGGATTCGAGCGGCCTCGGTGGCCGAGCACCGGACGATGCAGCGCGACGCCCTGCTGGACGCCGCCCGATCCCTCCTGACCGAGGGCGGCACGGAGGCGCTGACCTTCCCCGCCCTGGCCGAACGCACCGGCCTCGCACGGTCGTCCGTCTATGAGTACTTCCGCTCCCGGGCGGCTGTCGTCGAGGAACTGTGCTCCGTCGACTTCCCGGTCTGGGCCGCCGAGGTCGAGGCGGCGATGGAGGCCGCCGACGGCGCCGCGGCCAAGATCGAGGCGTATGTCCGCAGCCAGCTCACCCTGGTCGGCGACCGGCGGCACCGGGCCGTGGTGGCCATCTCGGCGGGCGAGCTGGACGCCGGGGCCCGCGAGAAGATCCGCGCGGCGCACGGCGGTCTGGTCGCCATGGTGGTCGAGGCGCTGGGCGACCTCGGACACGAGGAGCCACGGCTGACGGCGATGCTGCTGCAGGGCGTCGTGGACGCCGCGGTGCGCCGGATCGAGCTGGGCGCCGCCGAGGTCCCTGAGCGGATCGTCGACGCCGCGGTGGCTATGGCCCTGCGCGGAGTGCAGAGCCCGGCCACCACCTCAGCCCCGACCCCGGAACCGGCCCTGACCCCGGAACCGGCCCCGGTATCGGATTCGGTATCGGATTCGGTATCGGATTCGGCCACGAGCCCCCTCGTGGAACAGCTGTAGTTCCCGTTCCGGCCGCCGGCTCGGGAACGCCGAACACCGGCAGCAGCCGGGACCGGCCGGCGCGCTTCATCCAGTCGGGCAGCAGGGTCAGCGGGTCGAGGTAGACGTCCCCGCGCAGCAGCCCCCAGTGCAGACAGCCCGCGGGGCAGTGCCACGGCCCGCGCTCCAGCACTCCCACCACCTGGCCCGCGGTCACCTCGTCACCCACCGCGACCTGGGCCCGTACCGGTTCATAGGTGGTGCGCAGACCGCCCGGCAGCAGGACCGAGACCACATCGACGCCGGCCACCCGGCCGGCGAACGACACCCTCCCCGGCGCGGCTGACCGCACCGGAGTGCCCGGTCCCGCCCGGAGATCCACTCCTCGGTGCCCACGGCCCCACGGAGACGCGGGTGGCTCGAAAGCGCGCTCCACCACCGGCCGCCCGCCCGCAGCCCCACCCGCCGTCCCACTCCCCGCCCCACCCGAGCCGCCGTCGACCGGCCAGCTCCGGGCGCTGGGCGAAGGCTCCCCGAGCGCCCCGGGCGAAGGCACCCCGGCCGCCCCGTTCGACGCCACCCCGGCGGGCCCGCCGGGACTCGCGACCGGCAGCGGTACGGCGAAGGCCAGCGAGGCGAGGAGCGAGAGCCACAAGGGCAGAACGAAAGGAAGAACCGGGGAAGCGACCATGCTCCGACGGTCCCGTATTCCGGCCGCGAAAGACGATCATGAATGCGGCCTGTGGATAAACCGGTGGCCGAAGAAGCTGTCGTTCCGCACTCCGCCGGTCACGTACACTTTCTCTGGCGATCCGGGTCACCGGGTCGACTTCGCACGCCCCGCCACCGACTTCCTCGTGAAGGGTGGCCGCGCCCCTCGGTCCCTCGTGGCACGGCGCGTCGGGGCGTCAGGCGCGACGGCCGTCCGGCCGCCGCGATAACCGAGTCCTCAAGGAGCGCGGCCATGGCCGTCGTCACGATGCGGGAGCTGCTGGAAAGCGGCGTCCACTTCGGTCACCAGACCCGTCGTTGGAACCCGAAGATGAAGCGTTTCATCTTCACGGAGCGCAACGGCATCTACATCATCGACCTGCTCCAGTCGCTGTCGTACATCGACCGCGCCTACGAGTTCGTCCGCGAGACCGTCGCCCACGGCGGCTCCATCATGTTCATCGGCACCAAGAAGCAGGCGCAGGAAGCCATCGCCGAGCAGGCCTCGCGCGTCGGCATGCCCTACGTCAACCAGCGGTGGCTGGGCGGCATGCTCACGAACTTCTCGACCGTCTACAAGCGCCTGCAGCGCCTGAAGGAGCTCGAGGAGATCGACTTCACGGATGTGGCCGCCTCCGGCCTCACCAAGAAGGAGCTCCTGGTCCTCTCCCGCGAGAAGGACAAGCTCGAGAAGACCCTCGGTGGTATCCGCGAGATGCAGAAGGTGCCCAGCGCCGTCTGGATCGTGGACACCAAGAAGGAGCACATCGCCGTCGGTGAGGCGCGCAAGCTGCGTATCCCGGTCGTCGCGATCCTCGACACCAACTGCGACCCCGACGAGGTCGACTACAAGATCCCGGGCAACGACGACGCGATCCGCTCCGTCACCCTGCTCACCCGTGTGATCGCCGACGCCGTCGCCGAGGGCCTCATCGCCCGCTCCGGTGCCGCCACCGGTGACAAGAAGGCCGAAGGCGCCGCCGAGCCGCTCGCCGAGTGGGAGCGCGAGCTCCTCGAGGGCGAGAAGGCCAAGGACGAGACCGAGGCTCCGGTCGAGACCGGTGCTGAGACCGAGGCCGTCGCCGACGCCGCGGCCGAGACCGTCGTCGAGGCTGTCGCCGAGGCCGAGGCCCCGGTGGCCGACGCCGCCGAGACCGTCGAGGCCCCGGCCGCCGACGCTGAGGCTGACAAGGCCTGAGGCTCCGCCTTCCAGTACGTGTGACGACGGCGGGGGCTCCGGCCCCCGCCGTTCACCCGTAGATCAACCGACTCTCATCGGGAAGAGACTCAACGACCATGGCGAACTACACCGCCGCTGACGTCAAGAAGCTCCGCGAGCTGACCGCCGCCGGCATGATGGACTGCAAGAACGCTCTCGTAGAGGCCGAAGGCGACCTGGACAAGGCCGTCGAGATCCTCCGTGTCAAGGGCCAGAAGGGCGTCACCAAGCGCGAAGGCCGTTCGGCCTCCAACGGTGCCGTCGTCTCCCTGATCGCCGAGGGTGCTTCCGAGGGCGTGCTCCTCGAGCTCAACTGCGAGACCGACTTCGTCGCGAAGGGTGACAAGTTCGTCACCGTCGCCGACGCGCTGGCCGCGCACGTCGCCGCCACCAAGCCCGCCGACCTCGAGACGCTGCTCGCGTCCGAGATCAAGGACGGCCAGACCGTCCAGGCGTTCGTCGACGAGGCCAACGCCACCCTCGGCGAGAAGATCGTGCTGAGCCGCTTCGCGCAGTTCACCGACGGCTACGTCGCCTCCTACCTGCACCGCACCAGCCCGGACCTGCCCCCGCAGGTCGGCGTGCTGGTCGAGCTGGACAAGGAGAACGCCGAGGTCGCGAAGGACGTCGCGCAGCACATCGCCGCGTTCTCGCCGCTCTTCCTGTCCCGCGAGGACATCCCCGCCGACGTGCTCGAGAACGAGCGCCGCGTGGCCGAGGCCACCGCGCGCGAGGAGGGCAAGCCGGAGGCCGCGCTCGCCCGCATCGTCGAGGGCCGTGTGACGGGCTACGTCAAGGAGAACTCCGTTCTCGAGCAGTCCTTCGCGAAGGACAGCAAGAAGACCGTCCAGAAGGTTCTGGACGAGGCCGGTGTCACGCTGAAGCGTTTCGCGCGCTTCCGCGTCGGTGTCTGAGCCAGCCAGCGAATGACCGACGACCCCGCTAGGGTCGGACGCGGTCGGCCGCCCGCCGGCCGACCGCAGTAGTGACGAGGAGGCCATTGCCGTAGAGGGAACCCATGTGGACCCACGGCAATGGCCTTCTTCGTACGCGCATGAGGAGATCTCCATGGATGAGGGCGCCGACAAGGCCGCCGACAAGGCCAGCGACTCCGGGACCGGCACCGCGTCCGGCACCGGGGTTCCGCGGAGCCGGTACCTGCTGAAGCTGTCCGGCGAGGCCTTCGCCGGAGGCGGCGGACTGGGCGTCGACCCGGACGTCGTCCACGCGATCGCCCGCGAGATCGCGGCCGTCGTCCAAGAGGGCTACGAGATCGCCATCGTCATCGGCGGCGGCAACTTCTTCCGTGGCGCGGAGCTCCAGCAGCGCGGCATGGACCGGGCCCGCTCGGACTACATGGGCATGCTCGGCACCGTCATGAACTGCCTCGCCCTCCAGGACTTCCTGGAGAAGGAAGGCATCGAGACCCGCGTGCAGACCGCCATCACGATGGGCCAGGTCGCCGAGCCGTACATCCCGCTGCGCGCCGTGCGGCACCTGGAGAAGGGCCGCGTCGTCATCTTCGGCGCCGGTATGGGCATGCCGTACTTCTCCACCGACACCACCGCCGCCCAGCGCGCCCTGGAGATCGACGCCCAGGCGCTGCTCATGGGCAAGAACGGGGTCGACGGGGTCTACGACTCCGACCCCAAGCACAACCCGGACGCGGTCAAGTACGACGCCTTGGAGTACAGCGAGGTCATCTCGCGGGACCTCAAGGTCGCCGACGCCACCGCGATCACCCTGTGCCGTGACAACAAGCTGCCGATCCTCGTCTTCGAGCTGCTCGCCGAGGGAAACATCTCGCGAGCCGTAAAGGGTGAGAAGATCGGCACGCTCGTCAACGACCAGGGCACGCGGGGCTAACCGCCCGCACCCGGGGATGGACAACAGGCTGCCGGTCGGACACCGTGCAGGAAAGACGCGCGCAGGGGCCAGGCTCTGCCTTCTGAAAACCAGGAGCACATGGTGATTGAAGAGACCCTCCTCGAGGCCGAGGAGAAGATGGAGAAGGCCGTCATCGTCGCGAAGGACGACTTCGCCGCGATCCGCACCGGCCGTGCGCACCCCGCGATGTTCAACAAGATCGTGGCCGAGTACTACGGCGCCATCACGCCCATCAACCAGCTGGCGTCCTTCTCGGTGCCGGAGCCCCGGATGGCCGTGGTCTCCCCGTTCGACGTCAGCGCGCTGCGCAACATCGAAGAGGCGATCCGCAACTCGGACCTCGGCGTCAACCCGAGCAACGACGGCCGCATCATCCGGGTGGTGTTCCCGCAGCTGACCGAGGAGCGCCGCAGGGACTACATCAAGGTCGCGCGGAGCAAGTCGGAGGACGCGAAGATCTCGATCCGCGCGATCCGCCGCAAGGCCAAGGAGACCCTCGACAAGCTCGTCAAGGACGGCGAGTCCGGTGAGGACGACGTGCGTCGCGCCGAGAAGGAGCTCGACGACACGACGAGCAAGTACACGGCCCAGATCGACGAGCTGCTCAAGCACAAGGAAGCCGAGCTGCTCGAGGTCTGACGGACCGCTGCGACACCGCGGTACGACCGTTCGTTCTCCCGGGGGGTGACCCCCGCACCCCCCGCCAGAACACCAGGCCGGACGCCTGGTCCGGAACAACAACGCGAGGCGAAACTCAGTGAACGACTCCTCCTGGAGTGCCACGCCGCGCTCCGGCCACTGGGAAACGCCGGCGGGGGGACCGGGCGACGGCTCGGCGGGTTTCGCGCAGGATGCGCTCGACGCAGCGCAGACTCGTCGTATGCCGCCTGAGCCGTCACCGGAACCGGAACCCGTCCCGCCCGTGAAGAAGTCCGCAGGTCGCAACCTGCGGGCCGCGATAGGGGTCGGCGTCGGCATGGGCGCGGTCATCGTCGCGTCGCTGTTCATCGTCAAGGCCGCCTTCGTCGGTGTGGTGGCGCTCGCCGTCGTCGTCGGCCTGTGGGAGCTCACCTCCCGGCTCGCGGAGAAGGCGTCCATCCGCATCCCGCTCGTACCGCTCGCGGTCGGCGGGGTCGCCATGGTCGTCGCGGGCTACGCGCGCGGCGCCGAGGGCGCGTGGGTCGCCATGGCGCTCACCTCGCTCGCCATCCTCGTCTGGCGGATGACCGAGCCGCCGGAGAACTACCTGCGGGATGTCACCGCCGGCATCTTCGCCGCCTTCTACGTGCCGTTCCTCGCCACCTTCGTGTCGATGATGCTCGCCGCGGACGACGGCCCCTGGCGGGTCCTCGTCTTCCTGCTGCTCACCGTGATCAGCGACACAGGCGCCTACGCCGTCGGCTGGCGCTTCGGCCGCCGCCTCCTCGCCCCGCGCATCAGCCCCGGCAAGACCCGCGCCGGCCTCTTCGGCGCCATCGCCTTCGCCATGACGGCCGGCGCCCTGTCGATGCAGTACCTGATCGACGACGGCAAATGGTGGCAGGGCCTGATCCTGGGCCTGGTCGCAGCAGTCAGCGCCACCCTCGGCGACCTCGGCGAATCCATGATCAAGCGCGACCTCGGCATCAAGGACATGGGCACCCTCCTCCCCGGCCACGGCGGCATCATGGACCGCCTCGACTCCCTCCTCCCCACGGCCCCGGTGGTCTGGCTGCTCATGGTCGTCTTCGTGGGGACCGGCTGACCTCCGCGCGTCTGCGACACTGGTAGGACCATGCCTGTACCCGGAGAACTCACCTTTGCCGTGCCGCGTGGGGCCAAGAACCCCCCGCGGCACCTCGCCGACCTGACCCCTGCCGAGCGACGGGAGGCGGTTGTCGAGCTGGGCGAGAAGCCGTTCCGCGCCAAGCAGCTGTCGCAGCACTACTTCGCGCGGTACGACGACGACCGGGCCGCCTGGACGGATATTCCGGCGGCCTCGCGCGACAAGCTCGCGGACGGGCTGCTGCCCGAGATGATGTCGGTCGTGCGGCACATCAGCTGTGACGACGACACCACGCGCAAGACGCTGTGGCGGCTGTTCGACGGGACGCTCGTCGAGTCGGTGCTGATGCGGTACCCGGACCGGGTGACCATGTGCATCAGTTCGCAGGCGGGCTGCGGGATGAACTGCCCGTTCTGTGCGACCGGGCAGGCGGGGCTGGACCGGAACCTGTCGACGGCCGAGATCGTGCACCAGATCGTGGCCGGGATGAAGTCGCTGCGCGACGGCGAGATCCCCGGTGGTCCGGCCCGGCTGAGCAACATCGTGTTCATGGGCATGGGCGAGCCGCTGGCCAACTACAACCGCGTCATCGGCTCGATCCGCCGGCTGACGGACCCGGAGCCGGACGGGCTGGGGCTGTCGCAGCGCGGGATCACCGTGTCGACGGTCGGGCTGGTGCCGGCGATGCTGCGGTTCGCCGACGAGGGCTTCAAGTGCCGGCTCGCGGTGTCGCTGCACGCCCCGGACGACGAGCTGCGCGACACCCTGGTGCCGGTCAACACCCGCTGGAAGGTGCGCGAGGTGCTGGACGCCGCGTGGCACTACGCGGAGGTGTCCGGCCGCCGGATCTCCATCGAGTACGCGCTGATCAAGGACATCAACGACCAGGCGTGGCGGGCGGACCTGCTCGGGCGGCTGCTCAAGGGCAAGCGCGTGCATGTGAACCTCATCCCGCTCAACCCCACCCCGGGGTCCAAGTGGACGGCTTCGCGGCCGGAGGACGAGCGGGCGTTCGTGCGGATGCTGGAGTCGCACGGGGTGCCGGTGACCGTCCGTGACACGCGCGGCAGCGAGATCGACGGAGCGTGCGGGCAGCTGGCGGCCTCCGAAGGCTGAGACGCCTGCCGGGTGTCGGCGGGCGCGCTGCTATCGTGGCGCTCGTAGATTCGTACAAATGAACATTTCCGACAGGGGAGCGCACCAGCGCTGAGAGTGCGGCCACCGGCGAAGCCGGTGCGGCCGCAGACCCTCGGACCTGATCCGGGTAATGCCGGCGTAGGGAGTCAACCGCTCATGAACACCAACCTTCGGCGCGCCGCGACAGCGGTCGTGGCCACCGCCCTCGGCGCGACAGCGCTGGCCGCCTGTGGCGGCTCCGGCGACAAGGCCGACGGCTCGAAGACGGCGACGCCGTCGAAGACCGTCACCCTCGTCAGCCATGACTCCTTCGCCGCCTCGCCCGCGGTGCTGAAGGAGTTCACCAAGGAGACCGGCTACACCGTCAAGGTGCTGGCCGGCGGTGACGCGGGCGCGGCCGTGAACCAGGCGATCCTGTCGAAGGGGCACCCGCAGGGCGATGTCTTCTTCGGCGTCGACAACACGCTGCTGTCGAGGGCTCTCGACAACGACCTGTTCACGCCGTACGAGGCCAAGGGCCTGGACCAGGTCCCGGCGGCGCTGCAGCTCGACAAGGACAAGCACCGGGTCACCCCGGTCGACTCCGGCGACGTCTGCGTCAACTACGACCGCAAGTACTTCGCCGCGCACCAGCTGGCCGTGCCGGCGACCTTCGACGACCTGATCAAGCCGGAGTACAAGAACCTGCTGGTCACGGAGAACTCCGCGACGTCCTCGCCGGGCCTGGCCTTCCAGCTCGGCACGATCGCGAAGTACGGCGATGGGGGCACCTCCCAGGGCGGAGCCTCTGGGGGAGGGTGGCAGGACTACTGGAAGAAGCTCAAGGCCAACGGCGTCGAGGTCGTCGACGGCTGGGAGCAGGCGTACAACGACCGCTTCTCCGGCTCGGCCGGCGGCAAGGGCAAGGGCGACAAGCCGCTCGTCGTCTCGTACGCCTCCAGCCCGCCCGCCGAGGTGCTGGGCGTCACGCCGCAGCCGGCCCAGGGGCCGACCGGTGTAGCGACCGGTACATGCTTCCGGCAGATCGAGTTCGCCGGGCTGCTCAAGGGCGGCAAGAACGACGCGGGTGGCAAGGCGCTGCTGGACTTCCTGCTGAGCAAGACGTTCCAGCAGGACATGCCGCTGCAGATGTTCGTGAACCCGGCCCGCCAGGACGCGGCGCTGCCCGCCGAGTTCACCAAGTACGGCGTGAAGATCGACGCCCCGCCCACCGTGGCGCCCGACGAGATCGCCAAGAACCGTGACCAGTGGGTCAAGACATGGTCCTCGCTCGTCCTGAAGTAGGGACTCCCGAAGCGGCTCCCGGGGAGCCGCGCCGCGGGACTCCGGCGAGGAGCCCGCGGCGCGCCCCGCGGGCCGCCGCGGTGCGGCTCGGTCTGATGGCGGTGCCCACCGCGTTCTTCGCGGTCTTCTTCGCCTACCCGGTGGCCGCCATCGTCACCCGGGGGCTGCGCGAGGGCGGCCGGTGGCGGTTCGGCCGGATCGGCGAGGTGCTGACCGACCCGGAGATCCTGCGGGTGCTGTGGTTCACCGCCTGGCAGGCGGTCGTCTCGACCGGGCTGACGCTGCTGGTCGCACTCCCGGCGGCGTATGTCTTCGCCCGCTTCGAGTTCCCGGGCAAGCGGCTGCTGCGGGCGGTGGTGGCGGTGCCGTTCGTGCTGCCCACGGTCGTGGTCGGCTCGGCGTTCCTGGCGCTGCTGGGCCGCGGCGGCATGCTCGACGACCTGTGGGGCGTCCGGCTGGACACCACCGTGTGGGCGATCCTGCTCGCTCACGTCTTCTTCAACTTCGGCGTCGTCGTCCGGTCCGTCGGCGGTCTGTGGTCGCAGCTCGACCCGCGCCAGGAGGAGGCCGCCCGGGTCCTGGGCGCCGGCCGCTTCGAGGCCTGGCGCCGGGTGACGCTGCCGGCGCTGGGACCGGCCGTGGCCGCCGCCGCGCTGATGGTCTTCCTCTTCACCTTCACGTCCTTCGGCGTGATCCAGATCCTCGGCGGGCCGAAGTACTCCACGCTGGAAGTGGAGATCTACCAGCAGACCGCGCAGTTCCTCGACCTGCCGACGGCCGCCGTCCTCACCCTCGTGCAGTTCGCGGCGGTCGCCACGATCCTCGCGCTGCACGCGTGGACGGTGCGCCGCCGGGAGAGCACGCTCAAGCTCGTCGACGCCGCGCACACCTCGCGGCGCCCGCGCGGCGCCGCCCAATGGGCGCTGCTGTGGGCGGTGCTGGCCGTCATCGTGCTGCTGATCCTGGTGCCGCTCGGCGTCCTGGTGGCGCGTTCGCTGGACGGGCCCGACGGCTACGGCCTCACCTTCTACCGGGCGCTGCTCTCGGTCCCGGAGACCGGCGGCACCTTCGTCGTCGCGCCCATCGAGGCGGTCTGGAACTCCCTGCAGTACGCGGCGGTGGCCACGCTCATCGCGCTGCTGGTGGGCGGCCTCGCCGCCGCCGCGCTGACCCGGCGCGCGGGCAGGCTGGTGCGGGGCTTCGACGCGCTGCTGATGCTGCCGCTGGGCACCTCGGCGGTGACCGTCGGCTTCGGCTTCCTCATCACCCTCGACGAGCCCCCGCTGGATCTGCGGTCGACGTGGCTGCTGGTGCCGCTGGCGCAGGCGCTGGTCGGTGTGCCGTTCGTGGTCCGCACGATGCTGCCCGTGCTGCGCGCGGTCGACGAACGGCTGCGGGAGGCGGCAGCGGTGCTGGGCGCCTCGCCGTGGCGCGCCTGGCGCGAGGTGGACCTGCCGCTGGTGCGGCGCGCGCTGCTGATCGCGGCGGGCTTCGCGTTCGCCGTCTCGCTCGGCGAGTTCGGCGCGACCGTCTTCATCGCGCGGCCCGACAACCCGACCCTGCCGGTGGCGGTGGCCCGGCTCCTCGGGCGTGCCGGGGAGCTCAACTACGGGCAGGCGATGGCCCTGAGCACCGTTCTGATGCTGGTGTGCGCGGGCGCGCTGCTGGCACTGGAGCGGCTGCGCACCGACCGTTCAGGAGAGTTCTAGATGACGCAGTCCTCCACTCCGCTGCTGCGGCTCGACGGTGTGACGGTCCGCTTCGGGGAGCGCGCGGCGCTCGACGCCGTGGACCTGGAGGTCGTCGCGCACGAGACGGTGTGCGTCCTGGGCCCCAGCGGCAGCGGCAAGTCCACCCTGCTGCGGGCGGTGGCCGGGCTGCAGGCGGTGGACGCCGGCCGGGTGCTGCTGGACGGCCGTGACCAGGCGGGCGTTCCCACCCACCGGCGCGGTCTCGGCCTGATGTTCCAGGACCACCAGCTGTTCCCGCAGCGGGACGTCGGCGGCAACGTCGCCTTCGGACTGCGGATGCGGGGGACCCGGCGCGACGAGGTGGACCGCACGGTCGCCGGACTGCTCGACATGGTGGGCCTGCCGGGTGCGCAGCGGCGGGCCATCGCCGCGCTGTCCGGCGGGGAGCAGCAGCGCGTCGCGCTGGCGCGCGCGCTGGCCCCCGAGCCGAAGCTGCTGATGCTGGACGAGCCGCTCGGCCAGCTCGACCGCGGGCTGCGCGAGCGGCTCGTCGTCGAACTGCGCCAGCTGTTCGGCCGGCTCGGCACGACGGTGCTGGCCGTCACCCACGACCAGGGCGAGGCGTTCGCGCTCGCCGACCGGGTCGTGGTCATGCGCGACGGTCTGATCGCGCAGACCGGCACCCCGCTGGAGGTGTGGCAGCGGCCCGCCTCCGAGTTCGTCGCCCGCTTCCTCGGCTTCGACAACGTCGTCGAGGCGACCGTGCACGGCGAGGCGGCCGACACCCCCTGGGGCAAGGTGCCGGTGCAGCCCGGCGCGCCCCAGGGGCCGTGCCGGCTGCTGGTCCGCCCCGCCGGGGTGCGGCTGACCGGCGTCCGCGACGGGCTGCCCTGCACGGTGACGGCCAGGACGTTCCGCGGCGACCTGGTCACCCTGCTGCTGCGCCCGGCGGACGGGCCGCCGCTGGAGGCGGCCTGCTCGCTGCGGGACGCCCCGGAGGCCGGTACCGAGGTGGGTGTCACCTTCACCGCTCAGGACGTCGTGGTCCTCAGCGTCCAGCCGGGCTCATCGACCGGTAACTGACGCGGTGAGCCGGGCCAGCGCCTCCGGCGCCTCGTCGACGGAGTCGACCAGGGCGATACGGGCAGCCATCGGGCGGTCCTTCGCCAGTGCTTCGAGCAGTGGCCAGGTGGGCAGGTCACGGGTCCAGTGCTCGCGGTTCACCAGCACCATCGGGGTCGGGACGCCCCGGGACTCGTAGTAGTTCGGCGTAGCGTTGTCGAAGATCTCCTGGACGGTGCCGGCCGCGCCCGGCAGGAAGATCACGCCGGCGGTGCAACGCGCCAGCAGACCGTCCTCGCGGACCGCGTTGGCGAAGTACTTGGCGATGTGCGAGGCGAACGCGTTCGGCGGCTCGTGCCCGTAGAACCAGGTGGGGATGCCGACGGACGCGCCGCCGTCCGGCCAGCGCTCCCGGACGGCGAACGCGGCCGACGCCCAGTCGCCGATCGACGGGGTGAACAACGGCGCCTTCGCCACGATCCGCAGCGCCTCGCCGAGCACCTCGTCCCCGAACGGGGCCGTGTAGGCACCCAGGTTCGCCGCCTCCATGGCGCCCGGGCCGCCCCCGGTGGCGACGGTCAGTCCCGAGCGGGCGAGCGTCCGGCCGAGGAGGGCGGCGCCCGCGTACGCGTCCTTGCCGCGCGCCATCGCGTGGCCGCCCATGACACCGACCACCCGTTCACCGGTGAGCAGTTCGTCGAGCGCGTCCGAGACGGCGTCGTCGTGGATGCTGCGCAGCATCGACGCGAGTATGTCGCCGCCGGCCCTGGTCCGCTGGAACCACTCGTAGGCGCGGGCGTCCGGAGTCGTTTCGTACCCGGCGGGCAGCCCTTCGTAGAGCGCTTCGGGGGTGTACAGCGTGCCCCGGTACGGATCGAACGGAAGGTACGGGACCGGCGGGAACACCATCGCCCCGCACGCCCGGACATGTGCGAGCGCAGCGGGCTCCATGGGGCAGCCCAGGAACACCGCCCCCACCGGGTCCAGGGCCAGCAGCGCGGCCGTACGGTCCGTCAGATCGACGGCCTGCAGCCGGTATCCGGCGAGCGAACCGGTGGCGGCCACCCGGTCGAACTCCGCGGGCGATTCGATCTCGTGGTCAGGGGCGCCGCTCTGCGGCGTGGAGTCGGTCAGCACCGCTGCACCCTAGCGGCAGGCACCGAACGCGCGACACGGTCTAGACCGCCAGCGGGGACGCCGCGAGTTGCGCGATGAGGACGGTCAGCGGGATGACGACCACCAGCACCACCGCACAGCGCAGTCCGGCGGCGGCGCGCAGCAGGCTCGCGGGGACGCCGAGCTGGACGAGGGCGGCGGTGGAGTGCTCGCGGGTGCGGCGGGCTTCGAGCGCGGCGGTGAGCACGGTCCCGAGCGCGCAGATCGTGATCAGGGCGGCGGCGAGGCCGGTGAGCGGGCCGAGTTCGCGGTCGCCGGTGCCGTAGAGCTCCAGGGCGGCCAGCGCCCCGGCCGTGACGGCGCACAGTACGCCGACCGGGCGGCCGATCCGGGGCGACTCCTCCTGGAGGGTGCGGCCCGCGAGCAGCCGCAGGGCGCCAGGGCGGTGGAGGGCCAGCAGACGTCCGCAGGCGTGGACGAGGCCGGGACCGGCCAGGACCATGCCGGCCGCGGTCAGCGCCCAGCCGGCCAGCACGGTGGGGGCGGCGCTGCCGAGGCCGCCGGGCAGCGGCAGCAGGTCCGTCGCGGTCGAGCGGCTCAGGTTGTCGGCGGTCACCTCGATGGCGAGACCGATGGCGGTGAGCGCGGCGCCCCACGGCAGGCCGGCGGGGGCGGTCACCGCGGAGAGGGTGCCCGGGTCCTCCGCGTCGGCCGACGCCGGAGCCGAGGGGGCGGCCTGGCGCGGCCACAGGCTGGCGGCGCTGGCCGCCGCGGCGAGCAGCGGTACGGCGGCGAGCAGCGTCAGCGCGCCCGCGACGGGCAGCGGACGGTCCGAGCCGAACGCGTCGGGGGCCGTTCCGCCGCGCACCTCAAGGAAGACCAGCAGGGCGACGACACTGCCCAGCGCGCACGACAGTGCGGTGGTCGCGGCGGCCAGCAGCGGCACCCCGCCGCGGCCGAGACCGGCCGCGGCGAGCCCGGAGTGCAGCCGTCCGCTGGGCTCGGACCGGGAGACGGCCACCGAGAGCTGCAGGGCGGCGGCGAACGGGACCACGCACCAGGCGAGCCGGGCGCCGGCCGCCGACGGGTTCCCGGGGTGCCCCATGGCGTAGCCGAGCGCGGCCAGCAGCAGAAAGCCGGTACCCGCGGACGTGGCGGCGACCAGCAGCCGGCGGAGCAGGACCGTGGGGGCGGATCCGCGGGCTACACGGAGGCTGAGCACGACGCGGCACCCTCCCGGTCCTGGGCGGGCATGGCGGCCGCCGGCCGCCCGTCGACCAGGGTGATGACCCGGTCGGCCACGGCGGCGACCTCGGGATCGATGGTGGCGAGCACCACGGTGATGCCGTGCGAACGCGCGGCGCTGGTCAGCATCCGCAGGACCTGGGCGCGGTCCGCGCGGTGCAGCGGCGCGGTGGGCTCGTCGGCGAAGACGATTTCGGGGAGGGTGACCAGGGCGCGGGCGATGGCCACCCGCTGGCGCTGCGCCTGGAGCAGTTCTGCGGGCCGTTTGCGGGCCACCGAGCCGACGTCGAGGCGGTCCAGCCACTCCTGTGCGGTGGTCTTGGCCGTGCGGTGCGGAATGCCGCAGAGCAGCAGCGGCAGGGCGGCGTTCTCCCGGGCGGTGAGTTCCGGCAGCAGCTGCGGGGTGCCGCCGATCCAGCCGAAGCGGTCGCGGCGCAGCCGCTCGCGCGCGGCCAGCGGGAGGGTGTGCACCGGTGCGCTGTTGAACCACACCTCGCCCTGGTCGGGCAGCAACTGCCCGGCCAGGCAGCGCAGCAGGGTCGTCTTGCCGGAGCCGCGCGGTCCCAGCAGGCCGAGGATCTCGCCCTCGCGCACACCCAGCGAGACGCCGAGCAGCGCGGGAGAGCCCTGGAAGGAGTGGCGCAGGGCGCGGGCCCAGAGCACATCGTTGTCGGGCGGGGCCACCATTGCCGATTACCTCCGCGAGTCGTTCCCCCTGGCTCGGTCAACGAATGCGGGGGAGACCGGTCACTGCGTTGGCAGGCTAAGGATTTCCCGGACCCGATCGGGTGAGCCACGGCGCCGGGGTCGCCCGAACGGCCGCATATGACGTCTCGTCCCAGGAGCTGACCCCGGAAACGCGGCGGCGCGCCGGGCGGACCCCCGTAGGGGCCGCCCGGCGCGCCGGGGTGGATCACCGCGAAGCGGTCAGAGCTTGGTCCACGCCTCGGTGAGGACGGCGCGGAGGATGCCCTCGATCTCGTCGAAGGTCTCCTGGGTGGAGATCAGCGGCGGAGCGAGCTGGACGACCGGGTCGCCCCGGTCGTCGGCCCGGCAGTACAGACCGTTCTCGAAGAGCGCCTTCGACAGGAAGCCGTACAGGACGCGCTCGGTCTCCTCGTCCGTGAAGGACTCCTTGGTGACCTTGTCCTTGACGAGCTCGATGCCGTAGAAGAAGCCGTTGCCGCGGACGTCGCCGACGATCGGCAGGTCGTGCAGCTTCTTCAGCGTGTTGAAGAACGCGTCCTCGTTGTCGAGCACGTGCTGGTTGAGGCCCTCGCGCTCGAAGATGTCGAGGTTCGCGATGCCGACCGCCGCGGAGACCGGGTGCCCGCCGAACGTGTAGCCGTGCAGGAAGGTGTTGTCACCCTTGTAGAACGGCTCGGCCAGCTTGTCGGAGATGATGCAGGCGCCGATCGGGGAGTAGCCCGAGGTCATGCCCTTGGCGCAGGTGATCATGTCCGGGATGTAGTCGAACTTGTCGCACGCGAACATGGTGCCGAGGCGGCCGAAGGCGCAGATGACCTCGTCGGAGACGAGCAGCACGTTGTACTTGTCGCAGATCTCGCGGACCCGCTGGAAGTACCCGGGCGGCGGCGGGAAGCAGCCGCCGGCGTTCTGCACCGGCTCCAGGAAGACACAGGCGACGGTCTCCGGGCCCTCGAACAGGATCTCCTGCTCGATCTGGTCGGCGCAGTACCGGCCGTAGGCCTCCGGGTCGTCGCCGAAGATCGGGGAGCGGTAGATGTTGGTGTTGACCACCTTGTGCGCACCGGGGACCAGCGGCTCGAAGGGAGCCTTGAGGGCCGGCAGGCCGGTGATCGACAGGGCGCCCTGCGGGGTGCCGTGGTAGGCGACCGCGCGGGAGATGACCTTGTACTTGGTCGGCTCACCCGTGAGCTTGAAGTACTGCTTGGCGAGCTTCCAGGCGGTCTCGACCGCCTCACCGCCACCGGTGGTGAAGAAGACCTTGTTCAGGTCGCCGGGGGCGTAGTTCGCCAGCCGCTCGGCCAGTTCCACGGCCTTGGGGTGGGCGTACGACCAGATGGGGAAGAAGGCCAGTTCCTGGGCCTGCTTGTACGCGGTCTCGGCGAGCTCGTGGCGGCCGTGACCGGCGTTGACCACGAACAGCCCGGAGAGGCCGTCGAGGTACTTCTTGCCCTTGTCGTCGTAGATGTACGTGCCCTCGCCGCGCACGATGGTCGGCACAGGGGCGTTCTCGTACGACGACATGCGGGTGAAGTGCATCCACAGGTGGTCGTACGCGGTCTTCGAGAGGTCCGCGTTCATGGCTATCTGGTTCCCCAGGTGTAGGTCTGCTTCCGGAGCTTCAGGTAAACGAAACTCTCGGTGGTCCGCACGCCGGGCAGGGCGCGGATCCGCTTGTTGATCATTTCCAGCAGGTGGTCGTCGTCCTCGCAGACGATCTCGATCAGCAGATCGAAGGAACCCGCCGTGATGACGACGTACTCGACCTCGCCCATCTCGGCGAGGGCGTCGGCGACCGGTTCTATGTCGCCCTCGACGTTGATGCCGACCATCGCCTGCCGCCGGAATCCGACGGTGAGCGGGTCGGTCACGGCGACGATCTGCATGACCCCCTGGTCCTGCAGTTTCTGGACGCGCTGCCGTACGGCCGCCTCGGAGAGGCCTACGGCCTTGCCGATCGCGGCGTAGGGCCTGCGCCCGTCCTCCTGGAGCTGCTCGATGATCGCCTTGGAGACGGAGTCGAGCACTCCGGAGCCGGTGGTGCTCTTCGGATCCGTACTACGAGTGGCCACGAGTCCCACTGTGCAGGAGAGGTCGACGGTCCCGCAACCCCTGAACGATGAAATTCGTGGTTCTGGTGCTCGAATCTCACTGATTCCATCGTTCTGGGGATCCGGGTATGTCGAACACGGCAGTGATGCGACTAGGCTCGATTACTCTGGAAGCGTCTCACCCATCGGACACAGGACAGGAGAGGTGCAGTGAGCGAGCTCAAGCGTCTGCGCAACTACATCAATGGAGAGTTCCGCGACGCCGCCGACGGGCGGACCACGGATGTGGTGAACCCTGCCACCGGTGAGGTCTACGCCACCGCGCCGCTGTCCGCCGCCGCCGACGTCGACGCCGCCATGGCCGCCGCCGAGGCGGCGTTCCCGGCCTGGCGCGACGCCACTCCCTCGGTACGCCAGCGGGCCCTGCTGAAGGTCGCCGACGCGATCGAGGCACGGGCGGACGAGCTGGTCGCGGTGGAGAGTGAGAACACCGGCAAGCCGCTCGGCCTCACCGCCAGCGAGGAACTGCCGCCGATGGTCGACCAGATCCGCTTCTTCGCGGGTGCGGCCCGACTGCTCGAGGGCCGCTCCGCCGGCGAGTACATGGAGGGCATGACCTCCATCGTCCGCCGCGAGCCGGTCGGCGTCTGCGCGCAGGTCGCGCCGTGGAACTACCCGATGATGATGGCCGTCTGGAAGTTCGCCCCGGCGATCGCCGCGGGCAACACCGTCGTCCTCAAGCCGTCGGACACCACCCCTGCCTCGACGGTGCTGCTCGCCGAGATCCTCGGCGAGGTGCTGCCCAAGGGCGTGTTCAACGTCGTCTGCGGCGACCGCGAGACCGGCCGCGCCATGGTCGAGCACAAGGTCCCGGCGATGGCCTCCATCACCGGTTCCGTCCGGGCCGGCATGCAGGTCGCCGAGAGCGCCGCCAAGGACGTCAAGCGCGTCCACCTGGAGCTCGGCGGCAAGGCGCCCGTGGTGGTCTTCGGCGACGCCGACATCGCCAAGGCGGTCGAGGACATCTCGGTCGCGGGCTTCTTCAACGCCGGCCAGGACTGTACGGCCGCCACCCGCGTGCTCGTCCACGAGTCGATCCACGACGAGTTCACCACCGCGCTCGCCAAGGCCGCCGCCGACACCAAGACCGGCGCCGCGGACGACGAGGACGTGCTCTACGGCCCGCTGAACAACGCCAACCAGCTCGCCCAGGTCAGCGGCTTCATCGAGCGGCTGCCGGCACACGCCAAGGTCGAGGCGGGCGGCCACCGGGTCGGCGACAAGGGCTACTTCTACGCCCCGACCGTCGTCTCCGGCCTCAAGCAGGACGACGAGATCATCCAGAACGAGGTCTTCGGACCGGTCATCACCATCCAGCCCTTCACCGACGAGGAGCAGGCCGTCGAGTACGCCAACGGCGTCGAGTTCGCCCTCGCCTCCTCGGTGTGGACCAAGGACCACGGCCGCGCGATGCGGATGTCCAAGCGTCTCGACTTCGGCTGTGTGTGGATCAACACCCACATCCCGCTGGTCGCCGAGATGCCGCACGGCGGCTTCAAGAAGTCCGGCTACGGCAAGGACCTCTCCGCCTACGGCTTCGAGGACTACACCCGCATCAAGCACGTCATGACGTCCCTGGACGGCTGACCCGCCCCTGCCCCAGCGGCACCCCGGCCCCGGACGCGCACGCCGCGTCCGGGGCCGTCGCACGTCCCGGCCGCGAGACACAGTGTCAGGCAGTTGGGGGGTACGGCTGACGGATCGCTCGTTGCCCCGGGCATCCGGCGGAAGGGAGGGTGTGCCGCATGAGTGATCTCTCCCGTCGTTCGGTGCTGCGTGGATTCGGGCTGGCAGGGCTGCTGGCAGCCGCCTCGGCATGCGGTGTACCGCCGGCGCACATAGACGCGGCGGACCGGGCGGCCCGCGACCGTTCGGCGCAGGACAAGAAGCTGAACTTCGCGAACTGGCCGCTCTACATCGACGTCGACGAGAAGAACGCGCAGAAGCGTCCGACCCTCGACGCCTTCACCGCGCGCAGCGGGATCAAGGTCCAGTACACCGAGGAGATCAACGACAACGACGAGTTCTTCGGGAAGATCAGCCCGGCCCTCATGAACCACCAGGACATCGGCCGCGACCTGATCGTCGTCAGCGACTGGATGGCCGCGCGGTACGTACGCCTGGGCTGGGTGCAGCAGATGGACCGCTCCCGGCAGCCCAACGTCACCAAGTACCTCGACCCGCTGCTGCGGAACCCCGCCTTCGACCGGGGCCGCCGGTCCGCCGTGCCGTGGCAGTCCGGGATCACCGGCATCGCCTACAACAAGAAGGCGCTCGGCCGCGAGATCAAGCACGTGTCGGACCTGTGGGCCCCGGACCTCAAGGGGAAGGTGACGCTGCTGTCCGGGATGGACGAGGCGTTCGCGCTGCTCATGCAGGGACAGGGCGTCGACGTCGCCAAGTGGACGGCGGACGACTTCCACCGGATGACGGACCAGGTGGCTTCTCTGGTGCGCAGCAAGCAGATCCGGCGCTTCACCGGCAACGACTACACCAAGGACCTGTCGTCCGGCGATGTGCTGGCCTGCCAGGCGTACTCGGGCGATGTCGTCCAACTGCAGTCCGACAACCCGGACATCGAGTTCGTGGTGCCCCAGGAGGGCGCGGAACTGTGGGCCGAGAGCCTGATGATCCCGAACCTGGCCGAGCACAAGAGCAACGCCGAGGCGCTCGTCGACTACTACTACGACCCCGAGGTCGCGGCCGAACTCGCCGCCTACGTCAACTACGTCTGCCCGGTGCCGGCCGCACGCGATGTGCTCGCCTCGTCCAAGGACGAGGACACCGCAGCCCTCGCCGAGGACCCGCTGATCTTCCCGGACGACGAGATGCGCAAGCGGCTCGTGGTGGCCCGCGACATCACGCCGGAGGAGCGCCCGGAGTTCGAGAACCGGTGGAACCTGATCGTCGGCCTGTGATCAGGGCCGGTGATCCGGGCGGGCCGTCGAGGAGTCCGCGCAGGACGTCCAGGCGGTTGGTGGTGACCGAGTCGACGCCGAGGCCGAGCAGCCGCGCCATGGTGCGGCGCAGGTCGGCGGTCCAGGCCGCCACGAGCAGCTCCCGCTCGTGCGCCCAGCGGACCAGCGGCGGATCGATCAGCCCGAACCGCAGATTGATCCACCGCGGCCGGACGGCGTCGAGCAGTGCCTGCCCGGGCAGCGCCGAGGTCTTCCAGGTCAGGGCGATCTCGGCGGCCGGGTCGTGCCGCCGCACGGCGAGCATGGCGCCGGCCTCGCCGCAGTAGTACGCGCGGGACTCCGCTCCCGCGTCCCGTACGGCGGCCACCGAGGGCCCGGCCTGGTCCGCGGCGGTCAGGTCGAGCAGCGCCCGGCCGGTCCCGTGCCCGGTGACGGCGGTCAGCGCGTCGTGCAGCGTCGGCACGCCGCCGGCCGTGCGCCGCCGCACCTCCTCGGCGGTGAGTTCGGCGACGGCGTCCCGGTGCCCCCACAGCCGCTTCAGCGTCGGGTCGTGCAGGAGCACGGGGACGCCGTCGCGGGTGAGGCGCACATCGATCTCCACCGCGTCGGCGCCCGCCCGCAGGGCGGAGCGCAGCGACGGCAGGGTGTTCTCGCGGTGGTGGAACGGGTCGCCGCGATGGGCGACGGCTAGGCCCTGTCCGACCCATCCCGCCTGGCCCGGAGCGCCTGGCACGCGCGCTCTCCCCCAGCTACCGCTGGGAGGTGCCCCCAGTTGTCGGCTCATCCACGTACGCCCGGTACGAGGATGACCCTCCGCCTTGCGATCGCACGCACCGGATGCCCCGGGCCCCGCCCTCCGGGCGGACGCCGCCATGTGTCGGACATGACCTAGCGCCACGCCGCCGTGTACGCGTCGATCTCGGCGGTGAGCCGCGTCTTGCCCGGCGCGTCGAGGAACGACGCCTCGACGGCGTTCTTCGCCAACCCGGCGACGCCGGCCGCGTCCAGGTCCAGCAGGCGGGCGGCGATCGCGTACTCGTTGTTCAGATCGGTGCTGAACATGGGCGGGTCGTCGCTGTTGATGGTGACGAGCACACCGGCCTCGACCATCTGCCGCAGCGGGTGCTCCTCGAGCGTGCGGACCGCGCGGGTGGCGATGTTGGAGGTCGGGCAGACCTCCAGCGCGATGCGGTGCTCGGCCAGGTGCTCCAGCAGCCGCGGGTCCTGGACCGAGCTGGTGCCGTGCCCGATCCGCTCGGCGCCGAGCAGGTTGATCGCGTCCCAGACGGTCTCCGGACCGGTGGTCTCGCCGGCGTGCGGCACGCTGTGCAGGCCGATCGCGCGCGCCCGGTCGAAGTACGGCTTGAACTGCGGGCGCGGCACACCGATCTCGGGGCCGCCGAGCCCGAAGCTGACCAGCCCCTCCGGCCGCAGCTCGGTCGCGATCCGCGCGGTCTCCTCGGCGGAGGCGAGCCCCGCCTCGCCGGGAATGTCGAAGCACCAGCGCAGCACGACCCCGAGCTCGGACTCGGCGGCCTTGCGGGCGTCCTCGATCGCCTCGACGAAGGCGCGGTCCGGGATGCCGCGGTTGGTCGAGGAATACGGCGTGACGGTCAGCTCGGCGTAGCGGATGTTCTGCCGGGCCATGTCGCGGGCGACCTCGAAGGTCAGCAGCCGCACGTCCTCGGCGTCGCGGATCAGGTCGACGACGGACAGGTACACGTCGATGAAGTGCGCGAAGTCACGGAAGGTGAAGTACTCGGCCAGCGCGGCGGGATCGCTGGGGACCCGGGAGTCCCGGTGCCGGGCGGCCAGTTCTGCGACGATCCTCGGCGAGGCGGATCCGACATGGTGGACATGCAGCTCGGCCTTGGGCAGCCCGGCGATGAAGGTGTCGAGGCCGGGTACGCGTCCGGTTGCGGTGTCGGTCATGCGGATCCTCCAGGCAAGTCAGCGGTGGAGCCATCGTAGACGGCGCCCCGGGTCGTGCGAGGGCCTTCCCCCGCCGTACGCAGGCCATAGCATTGCCGGACGTAGTCAGAGGAAGGCCGCAATGTCCGACCAGCCCGACAGCCCCGCGCCCCGCAACCCCTGGGCGCCGCCCGCGGACGTCCCGCCGCAGGCCGGACCGGGGCCGAGCCCGGCGGACACCGGCCCGCCGCTGCCGCCGCTGGCACCGGGAACGGACCATTACGCCGCCGGCCCTCCGTACGACCAACAGGGTCCCCACCCGGGTCAGTACCCGCCGTACGAGCAGTACCCGGGCGCGGGCGGCGGCTACCCGGGCTATCCCGGCTACCCGGGGTACCCGATGGGCCCGTACGGCGGCTGGACCCCCTCGCCGCGCAACGGCTACGGCCTCACCGCGCTCGTACTGGGCATCGTCGGCGCGGTGCTGTCGGTCATGTGCTTCTTCGCGGTCCTCGGCGCTCCGCTGGGCATCGCCGCGATCATCTTCGGGATCGTCGGACGCCGGATCGCCAAGCGCGGCGAGTCGACCAATCCCGGGCAGGCCCTGGCCGGGCTGATCCTCGGCATCGTCGCGACCGTGCTCTCCGCCGGAATGCTGATCACCATAGGCGTGTCGATAGGGAACGGCTGGCTGGACGAGGGCGACGGGATGCGCAAGCCCGACCAGGGCAGCTACGGATCACCGCTGTCCGTCGGCGAGACCGCCGAGTACGACGGCGGGCTGCAGGTCACGGTCGCCGATGTGCAGGACCCCGGCCCGGCGCAGACCGCCGGGAGCGCCGAGGGTGCCGCGGGTGCCGAGGGCGGTGACAGCGCGCTGAAGTTCACCGTCACGCTGAAGAACACCGGCGGCGACACGCAGAACCTGGACTACGCGGACGTGTCCGCGTACGCGGACCAGGCGGGGGACAACCCGCTCAAGGACATCTCGGGACAGGACGGCTTCAGCGGCCAGCTCGCCCCGGGCGCCGAGCGGTCGCTGGACTTCATCGTCGTCGTCCCCGACCCCTCCACCGATTCCGTCGAGGTCGACGTGTCCCCGGGCGACTCCTACGACTACGCGTACTGGGACGTGCCCGTTCCCGTACCCGCCTCGTAGGTCCTGACGCGGACCGCGGTCAGCGGCGTACGGCCTCCAGGGCCAGCAGCGCGACGTGCAGTGACAGGCACGACTCCACCTGGTCGAGGTCGACGCCCAGGATCCGTTCCACCCGGTGCAGCCGGTCGTAGAACGAGGGGCGGGACAGGTGTGCGGCATCGGCCGCCGCCGACTTGTTGCGGCCGTTGTCCAGATAGACGGAGAGGATGCGGACCAGGTCGGAGCCGTGTTCCGCGTCATGGGCGAGCAGCGGGCCCAGCTCGCGCTCGACGTAGGTCTGCAGCCGTGCGTCGTCGCGCAGCAGGTGCAGCAGTCCGCGCAGCCGCACGTCGGGCAGCCGGTAGTACGTCCCGGCCCTGCGCCGCTCCGCACCCCCCGGTGAACCGTGCAGCGCCGCGTCGGCGACCTGCGCCGCTTCCAGCAGGGTGCGCCGCGCGTCGCGCAGCGAGCCCACCGAGGAGCCGGCCGCCATCACGAACGCGGGCGCCTCGGACGCCGGGTCGACGATCCGGTCGAGCGCGGCGGCGAAGCCTTCCAGCGACCGGTGCTCCTCGTCGTGCGGGCCCAGCGACACCAGGACGCCGACCGCGCCGTCGTCGAGCGCCCCGGTCAGTGCGGTCAGCCCGCGCTCGCGCACCGCGAGCGCCACGTTCTCGGTGAAGTCCCGCAGCCGGGACTGCGCCTCCAGCGCCGCCGACGCCGGCCCGCCGCGCAGCCGCAGCATGACGCCGACCAGCCGGCGCCCTTCGAGCGGCACGCCCAGCGCCCGAGCGCGCAGCGCCACGTCGGAGACGGTCAGCGCGTGGGTGAGGATCCCGGAGAGCAGGGTGCGGTGGGTCTGGCGTTCCAGCGATTCGCGGTCGCGCTCCAGCAGCCGGTTGAGGGCCAGGGTGGCGGCGCCCCGTTCGAGGAGGACCGCGTGCCGGTGCGGACCGGTCGTCGTGACCGGGCGGCCCTCGCCCGAGGTGCGCGGCGGCGGACCGGGCTCGCCCACCAGCACGAGCCGGCCCCAGTCGCGGCCGCGCGCGCCGACCGAGGTGACGAGCCAGCCGGCCCGCCGGTCGTACCCGGTCCTGCCGGCCGGGGCCACCCCGCGCGAGCGCCGTTCCCAGCCGTCCAGCAGCGCCTCCGGGTCGTGGCCGGCCGGGTCGAAGGCCAGCACCTGGTGCGAGAGGTTCTCCAGCACGACCGGCGCGCCCGCCATCCGGGCCACCTCCCGGACGACCTCGTCGGCCTCCGCGCCCTCGACGGACAGTTCGTTGAAGGTCTGGTGCACGGCCTCCGAGGCGCGCAACTCGGTCAGCTGCGCGTCCACCACATGGGCGTGCACCGCCTGGGTGACGCTCACGAACCGCACCTCGGTGCGCAGCGCCACCAGCGGGAGGCCGCGCCGCTCGGCGGCCCTGACCAGCGGCCGCGGCAGCACATCGGCGTACCGCCGGCCCAACTCCACCACCAGCCCGGCCGCGCCGACGTCCGCGAGGGCGTCGATGTACTGGGCCAGCGACTCCTTGTCCTCCGGGAGCATCACGCCGGTCGTCAGCACCAGCTCGCCGCCCTGCAGCATCCCCGCGATGTCGGCCAGCTCGCTGATGTGCACCCAGCGCACCGGCCGGTGCAGCCCGGCGGCGCCCGCGACGACCCGCGGCGCGCCGCGGCGCAGCGCGTCGAGTTCCAGGACCTGGGCGACGGTGGGAAACACGGTGTGACCTCCGGTCGGGACGGCGTCCGGCGTGGCCTGACGCCACTGCCGGGGGCAGAGTGTAAAGCTCTCCGCGCCACCGGTTGCGGTGTGACGGTTACGCCGCGCGCAGCGCTCCGGCATCGTGCCTCGGGACGCCGGGGAAAGCCACTGTGTGGCAGATCACGGAAGACAGATTTCGTCGCGTAACCAAAAGGCAACAACGGAATCCCTTGTTGGCCCAAGGCTACTCTGCCAGGATCAGCCATCAATCCAGTCTTCGGCCACGGCGCCAAGCGGATGCGAGGAGACACCATGGACCACCGTTTCGACGTGAAGAACCGGTTCGCGGACGGGGCCCAGTACATCGCCGGAGCCTCGCGGCCGGGCACCTCAGGCCACCAGCACTCCGTGGTCGACCCGGCCACCGGTGACGCGGTGTACACCTACGAGCTCGCCGGGGCCGCGGACGTGGACGCCGCCGTCGCCGCCGCGAAGGCCGCCCTCCCCGGCTGGTCCGGTGCCACCCCGGCTGAGCGTTCCACCGCGATGCACCGCTTCTCCGAGGTGCTGGCCGAGCAGGCCGACGACCTGGCCTTCGTGGAGTCGCTGCAGTGCGGCAAGCCGCTGCGGCTGAGCGCCGGGTTCGACGTACCGGGCACCGTCGACAACACCGCGTTCTTCGCGGGGGCCGCCCGCCATCTGGAGGGCAAGGCCGCCGGTGAGTACTCGGCCGACCACACCTCCTACGTGCGCCGTGAGCCGGTCGGCGTCGTCGGCTCGATCGCGCCCTGGAACTACCCGCTGCAGATGGCGGCCTGGAAGGTCCTGCCGGCCATCGCCGCGGGCAACACCATCGTGCTCAAGCCCGCCGAGCTGACCCCGCTGACCTCGCTGATGTTCGCCCGCGCGGCCACCGAGGCCGGTATCCCGGACGGTGTGGTCAACATCGTCAGCGGCGCGGGCAAGGAGGCCGGCGAACACCTCGTCGGCCACCCCGACGTCGCCATGACCTCCTTCACCGGCTCCACCGGCGTCGGCAAGCGCGTCGCCGAGATCGCCATCCGCACCGTCAAGCGGCTGCACCTGGAACTCGGCGGCAAGGCGCCCTTCGTGGTCTTCGACGACGCGGACCTGGAAGCGGCCGTGCACGGCGCGGTCGCCGGCTCTCTGATCAACACCGGCCAGGACTGCACCGCCGCGACCCGCGCCTACGTCCAGCGGCCGCTGTACGACGCGTTCGTCGCCGGGGTGGCCGACCTCTTCGCGGGCATCAGGCTCGGCGACCCGTTCGACCCGTCGACCGACCTCGGCCCGCTCATCTCGCACCTCCAGCGGGACCGCGTCGCGGCGATCGTCGACCGCTCCCGCGCGTACGCCACCGTCGTTACCGGCGGCGAGGCCCCCGGCGACAAGCTGGCGGCGGGCGCGTTCTACCGCCCCACCCTCATCACGGGCGCCGCGCAGGACAGCGAGATCGTCCAGTCCGAGATCTTCGGCCCGGTGCTCGTCGTGCTGCCCTTCGACAGCGACGACGAGGGCCTGGCGCTCGCCAACGACACCCCGTACGGCCTGGCCGCGTCCGCCTGGACCCGCGACGTCTTCCGCGCCAGCCGGGCCACCCGCGAGATGAAGGCGGGCTGTGTCTGGATCAACGACCACATCCCGATCCTCAGCGAGATGCCGCACGGCGGCTACAAGGCGTCCGGCTTCGGCAAGGACATGTCCGCGTACTCCTTCGAGGAGTACACGCAGGTCAAGCATGTGATGTACGACAACACCGCGATCGTCCGCAAGGACTGGCACCGCACGATCTTCGGAGACCGATAACCCGGTCGGACCCCGGACTCCGGCCGGACCCCAGGCGGTTCCCGGCCGGCCTCCCGTGAAAGGGCACAGCGCATGGAGCAGTACGAGACACTCTCGCCTCCCCAGCTCGCGGCGATACGGCGCACCATGACCAACGGGCGTGGTGCGCTCGCCCGCCGGTCGCTGCTGCGCGCCGCCGGACTCGGCGCCGTGGCGACGGCAGGGCTGACCGGCCTCACCGGTTGCGGCATCCCCGCCGCGGGCGGCCAGAAGGACGCCGCCGCCACGACCGAGGACCACTCCGGGTCGGAGAAGACGGTCAACTTCTCCAACTGGACGGAGTACATCGACGTCACGGACGACGGGAAGCACCGTCCGACACTCGACGCCTTCGGCAAGCGCACCGGTATCAACGTCAAGTACACCGAGGACATCAACGACAACGTCGAGTTCTTCGGCAAGGTCAAGCCGCAGCTCGCCGCCGGCCAGGACACCGGCCGCGACCTGATGGTGCTCACCGACTGGCTGGCCGGCCGCATGATCCGCCTCGGCTGGGTGCAGAAGCTCGACGCGTCCAACCTGCCGCACGCGTACGCCAACCTGGAGCAGCGGTTCCGCAGCCCCGACTGGGACCCGGGCCGCGCCTATTCGTACCCGTGGACCGGTATCGCCACCGTCATCGCCTACAACAAGAAGGCGACCAACGGCCGTAAGGTCACCTCGGTCTCGCAGCTGCTGGACGACCCCACGCTCAAGGGCCGGGTCGGGATGCTCACCGAGATGCGGGACACCGTCGGCATGACGCTGATGGACATGGGCAAGAACCCCGCCTCCTTCACCAACGACGACTTCGACGCGGCGATAGCCCGGGTGCAGAAGGCCGTCGACTCCAAGCAGATCCGCCGCTTCACCGGCAACGACTACACCGCGGACCTCTCCAAGGGCGACATGGCCGCGTGTCTCGCGTGGGCCGGCGACCTCGTCCAGCTGAAGATCGACAACCCGGACATCGAGTACGTCTTCCCCGACGCGGGCTACCTCTCGTCGACCGACAACCTCGTGATCCCCAACAAGGCGCGGCACAAGAAGAACGCCGAGCGGCTCATCGACTACTACTACGAGCCGCCGGTCGCCGCCCAGCTCGCGGCCTACATCAACTACGTCTGCCCGGTGGCGGGGGTACGCGACGAACTCGCGAAGATCGACCCGGCGCTGGCCGCGAACACGCTGATCCTCCCGGACGCCGCGATGGCCGCCAAGACGCACTCCTTCCGCCTGCTGTCCTCCGCCGAGGAGACCGCGTACGAGCAGAAGTTCTCCAAACTCATCGGCGCCTGACCGCACCTGACGACTGACGACTTACGGGAAGCGACCCCATGACACACGACTCCTCCGGCGGCGAGGTCATCCTCTCCGGGATCAGCAAGCGGTACGGCGCCTTCACCGCCGTCCACCCGCTCGACCTCACCATCCCGCAGGGCTCCTTCTTCGCCCTGCTCGGCGCCTCCGGCTGCGGCAAGACCACGACCCTGCGCATGATCGCGGGCCTCGAGGACCCCTCCTCCGGCACCGTGTCCCTGTCCGGCGAGGACGTCACGGCCCTCCCGCCGTACAAGCGCCCGGTGAACACCGTCTTCCAGAACTACGCGCTCTTCCCGCATCTGGACATCTATGAGAACGTCGCCTTCGGCCTGCGCCGGCGCGGCATCAAGTCGGTGAAGAAGCAGGTCGAGGACATGCTGGAGCTCGTCGAGCTGGGCTCGATGGCCCGCCGCAAGCCGAACCAGCTCTCCGGTGGCCAGCAGCAGCGCGTCGCGGTCGCCCGCGCTCTCATCAACCACCCCAAGGTGCTGCTGCTCGACGAGCCGCTCGGCGCCCTGGACCTCAAGCTGCGCCGCCAGATGCAGCTGGAGCTCAAGCGCATCCAGACCGAGGTCGGCATCACCTTCGTGCACGTCACCCACGACCAGGAGGAGGCCATGACCATGGCCGACACCGTCGCGGTGATGAACGGCGGACGGGTGGAGCAGCTCGGCGCCCCCGCCGACCTGTACGAGAACCCGGGATCGACGTTCGTCGCGAACTTCCTCGGCACCTCCAACCTCATCGAGGCCGAGGTCACCGGCACCTCGGGCGACGATCTGCTGCTCGTCGCGGGCGGCCAGAAGCTCGCGCTGCCCACCGCGCGCTGTTCGGCGAAGACGGCCGTGGGCGGCCGGGTGCTGGCCGGCGTGCGCCCCGAGAAGATATCCGTCGCGCACCGCGACGACGAGGACTCGATCGCCGACGGGCGCAACCGGATACCCGGCCGCATCGTCGACTCCAGCTTCATCGGCGTCTCCACCCAGTTCGTGATCGACAGCCCGGTCTGCCCGGAGCTGGAGGTCTTCGTGCAGAACGTCGACCGTGACTCGCGGCTGGTGCCCGGCGCCCCCGTCGTCCTGCACTGGAACCCCGCGCACACCTTCGGCCTCGACGCGGCCCAGGACATCGATGCCGGTGTGCAGGAGGTGGAAGCCGCATGAGCACCGTCACCGACCGGCCGCCCGCCCCGCCGGAGACCCCGGCGCCGGTCCCGGCCGCGATGCGCCGGGCCGCCGGGCGCAAGCGCCGGGTGCCGTACTGGCTGCTGCTGCCGGGCATCGCCTGGCTGCTGGTGTTCTTCGTGGCGCCGATGATCTACCAGGCGTCCACGTCCGTGCAGACCGGCTCGCTGGAAGCGGGCTTCAAGGTCACCTGGCACTTCGCGACCTACTGGGACGCGCTGACCGAGTACTACCCGCAGTTCCTGCGCTCGTTCGAGTACTCCGCCATCGCGACCGTGCTGTGCCTGGCGATCGGCTACCCGCTCGCGTACACCATCGCCTTCCGGGCCGGCCGCTGGCGCAACCTCATCCTCATCCTGGTCATCGCGCCGTTCTTCACCAGCTTCCTGATCCGCACCCTCGCCTGGGAGACGATCCTGGCCGACGGCGGATTCGTGGTGCAGACCCTCAACCAGCTGCACATCCTGGATCTGACGTCCTCGCTCGGCATCACGCAGGGCGACCGCGTACTGGCCACACCGCTCGCGGTGATCTGCGGTCTGACGTACAACTTCCTGCCCTTCATGATCCTGCCGCTCTACACCTCGCTGGAGCGCATCGACGGCAAGCTGCACGAGGCGGCCGGCGACCTGTACGCCAAGCCCTTCACAGTCTTCCGCAAGGTGACCTTCCCGCTGTCCATGCCGGGCGTGGTCGCGGGCACCCTGCTCACCTTCATCCCGGCGACCGGCGACTACATCAACGCCGAACTGCTGGGCACCACCAACCAGAAGATGATCGGCAACGTCATCCAGTCCCAGTTCCTGCGCGTGCTCGACTACCCGACGGCCGCCGCCCTGTCCTTCATCCTGATGGCGGTGATCCTCGCGATGGTCATGTTCTACATCCGCAAGGCCGGAACGGAGGAGCTGGTCTGATGCGCTGGATACGGAAGAACCTGGTGGTCTTCGCGGGTGTGCTCTGCCTCGCGTACCTGATCCTGCCGAACCTCGTCGTCATGGTGTTCTCGTTCAACAAGCCGAACGGGCGCTTCAACTACGAGTGGACACGCTTCTCCACCGACGCCTGGGAGCACCCCTGCGACGTCGCCGACATGTGCGGCTCGCTCGGCCTCAGCCTGCAGATCGCGCTGTACGCCACGATCGGCGCGACGGTGCTGGGCACGATGATCGCCTTCGCGCTCGCCCGCTACCGCTTCAAGGCGCGCGGCACGACCAACATGCTGATCTTCCTGCCGATGGCGATGCCCGAGGTCGTGATGGCCGCCTCGCTGGGGACGCTCTTCCTCAACATGCGCGTCCCGTTCGGCTTCTGGACCATCCTCATCGCGCACATCATGTTCTGCCTGAGCTTCGTCGTCACCGCGGTCAAGGCCCGCGTGATGAGCATGGACCCGCGCCTGGAGCAGGCCGCGCAGGACCTGTACGCCTCCCCGCTCCAGACCTTCCTGCGGGTTACCCTCCCGCTGGTGGCACCCGGTATCGCCTCCGGCGCCCTGCTGTCCTTCGCCCTGTCCTTCGACGACTTCATCATCACGAACTTCAACGCCGGCTCGACGGTGACGTTCCCGATGTTCGTCTGGGGCTCGGCGCAACGCGGCACCCCGGTGCAGATCAATGTGATCGGCACCGCGATGTTCGTGATCGCGGTCCTCGTCGTCGTCGCCGGGCAGCTGCTCGGCAGCCGGCGCAAGGCCCGCGCGTAACACCGCACGTCCGTACCCGATCGACCGGAACCGAACCGATCACCAAAAGGTGTGAGAACAGATGGACCCAGCCCGTTCGCTCGCAGACGCGCGGCCGACACCCTTCTGGCTGGAGGATCCCGGCAAGCCGCAGCCGCTCGGCGCGCTCACCGGTGACGAGCACTGCGACCTGCTGGTCGTCGGCGGCGGCTACTCCGGGCTGTGGACCGCCCTGCTCGCCAAGGAGCGCGACCCGTCGCGCGACGTGGCGCTGATCGAGGGCAACGAGATCGGCTGGGCCGCCTCCGGGCGGAACGGCGGCTTCTGCGCCGCCAGCCTCACCCACGGGCTGTCCAACGGACTCACCCGCTGGCCCGGCGAGTTCGCCCGGTTGGAGGAGCTGGGCGACCGCAACCTCGACGAGATCGAGGCGGCGGTCGCCCGCTACTCCCTGGACTGCGAGTTCGAGCGCACCGGTGAGATCGACGTGGCCACCGAGCCGCACCAGCTCGAGGAACTGCACGAGGCCGCCGGGCAGGCGATGGAGCACGGCATCGCGCTGGAACTGCTCGACCAGGACCAGGTGCGCGCCGAGGTCGACTCCCCGACGTTCCTCGGCGGGCTGTGGGACCGCACCGGCGTCGCCATGGTGCACCCGGCCAAGCTCGCCTGGGGCCTCAAGCGCGCCTGCCTCGGGCTGGGTGTCCGCATCCACGAGCACACCCGCGCCACCGCGCTCACCGCGAACGGCGCCGGCATGGCCGTCCGCACCCCGTACGGCCGGGTCTTCGCCCGGCAGGTCGCGCTCGGCACGAACGTGTTCCCGTCGCTGGTCAAGCGGGTACGGCCGTACATCGTCCCGGTGTACGACTACGCGCTGATGACCGAGCCGCTCAGCGAGGAGCAGCTCGCCTCCATCGGCTGGAAGAACCGCCAGGGACTGGGCGACAGCGCCAACCAGTTCCACTACTTCCGGCTCTCGGCCGACAACCGGATCCTGTGGGGCGGCTACGACGCCATCTACCCCTACGGCGGCCGGCTCTCCGCCGAGCGCGACCAGCGCCCGGAGACCAACCTCAAGCTCGCCCAGCACTTCTACCGCTGCTTCCCGCAGCTGGAGGACGTGCGCTTCACCCACACCTGGGGCGGCGCCATCGACACCTGTTCGCGCTTTTCGGCGTTCTTCGGAACCGCCCACGGCGGAAAGGTGTCTTATGCGGCGGGATACACCGGCCTGGGCGTCGGTGCCACCCGCTTCGGCGCGGACGTCATGCTCGACCTGCTGTCCGGCGAACGCACCGAACGCACCGAACTGAAGATGGTCCGCAGCAAGCCGATGCCGTTCCCGCCCGAGCCGTTCACCTCGGTCGGGATCGGCCTCACGAAGTGGTCGCTGGACCGCGCCGACCGCAACGAAGGCCGGCGCAACCTGTGGCTGAAGGCGATGGACAAGGCGGGACTGGGCTTCGACAGCTAGGGACCGTCGTCGGGTCATTCGACGACACGACCTGGGGGAGTGCGCCCGGGGGCACTCGTCGTGTGCGCCTCGCGCCCCCCAGGCGCACCCCTGCCCGGAGGCCGTGAGCCGCCGCACTACCAATCAGTAGCCGAACCCGCGTAATGATCCGCGCTTCCGGCCCTCTCTTCCGTGTCAGCAGTATCAGCTTCACGGAACGGAGGAACCGGCATGGGCAGCGCCGGTGCGAAGAGTGCGGTCGAATGGCTGGTATCCGCGGCACCCGATCCGGAGGCCTGCCGGTGGGACTGGGAACGCAACCCCCTCGGGGTGACGTTGCTGCCCGCCGGCAGGCTCTGGGACGTTCTGATCCTGGCGGGCGAGCTCGGCTATCCGACCCTGGACGTGCTCACCCGGCTCGTCGACCGGCCCGGGCCGGTCCTGTCCGACTTCGGGGACTCCCGCATGGGGTTCTTCGTACCTCCGGGAACGGCCGCCCGCTGGATCGCCACCGGTGTGCGCAGCGCGGGCCGCGGCACCTGGATCGTCGTCCCCTACCCCGGCCGGGCCACCGGCGGCGTCCGCTGGCTCATCCCGCCCGACGGCACCGGGCACCTCACCGATCCGGTGATTCTGGAACTGGCGATGCACGAGGCCGTCGCGCAGCTCGCGGGTGACGGCTGACCCGCCGGGATCCCCGGATTCCCCCCTGGGTTCCCCCTGGACTCCGCTCGGGTTCCCTCCGGAACCGGCCCGGAATCCTTCCGCGGACACCGGCTGTCCGACGATCTGTAAGGCCCCGCGACGCGCCGCCGACACGTTGCTGCTTGTACGCCTCGCCATGCCCTCGCAAGACTGGCAGCAGGCTTACGAGAGAAGGGTCCCCCCGTGTCCACCAAGAACATCACCCACTGGATCGCCGGCCAGGCATGGACCGGCACCGCGGAGCGGCGCGGCGATGTGTACGACCCGGCCACCGGGGCGGTCACCGGACAGGTGGACTTCGCGTCGATCCGTGAGGTCGACCAGGCCGTCAGCGCCGCTGTCGAGGCGTTCCCCGACTGGCGCAGCGCGTCGGTGGCCAAGCGCAGCCAGGTGCTCTTCGCCTTCCGCGAGCTGATCAACTCCCGCCGTGACGAGCTGGCCTCGATCATCGTCTCCGAGCACGGCAAGGTGCACTCGGACGCGCTGGGCGAGATCGCCCGCGGTATCGAGGTCGTCGAGTACGCGTGCGGCATCCCGCAGCTGTCGAAGGGCGGCTTCACCGAGCAGGCCTCCACGGGTGTCGACGTCTACTCGATCCGCCAGCCGCTCGGCCCGGTGGCGATCATCTCCCCGTTCAACTTCCCGGCCATGGTGCCGATGTGGTTCTTCCCCATCGCCATCGCCGCGGGCAACACGGTGGTCCTCAAGCCCTCGGAGAAGGACCCCTCGGCCGCCAACTTCATCGCGGGGCTGTGGAAGGAGGCCGGTCTGCCGGACGGCGTCTTCAACGTCGTGCACGGTGACAAGGTCTCCGTCGACCGCCTGCTGGAGCACCCGGACATCAAGGCGGTCTCCTTCGTCGGCTCCACGCCGATCGCCCGGTACGTGTACGAGACCGGCACCAGCTACGGCAAGCGCGTCCAGGCCCTCGGCGGCGCCAAGAACCACATGCTGGTGCTGCCCGACGCGGACCTCGACCTCGCGGCCGACGCCGCCGTCAACGCCGGGTTCGGCGCGGCAGGCGAGCGCTGCATGGCCATCTCCGTCCTCGTCGCCGTCGACCCGGTCGGTGACGAGCTCGTCGAGAAGATCAAGGAGCGCATCGCCGGTCTGAAGGTCGGCCCCGGCTGCAACGGCGACTCCGAGATGGGCCCGCTGGTCACCGGCGTGCACCGCGACAAGGTCACCTCCTACCTCGACGCGGGCCTCGCCGACGGCGCCACGCTCACCGTCGACGGCCGCAAGCACCCGATCTCGGGCGAAAACACCGCCGATGGCTTCTGGCTCGGCCCGACGATCTTCGACAACGTCAAGCCGGGCATGTCCGTGTACGACGACGAGATCTTCGGCCCGGTGCTGTCCGTGGTGCGGGTCGACTCGTACGACGAGGGTCTGGAGCTCATCAACAGCAGCCCGTACGGCAACGGCACCGCGATCTTCACCAACGACGGGGGCGCGGCCCGCCGCTTCCAGTACGAGGTCGAGGTCGGCATGGTCGGCATCAACGTCCCGATCCCGGTCCCGGTCGCCTACTACTCCTTCGGCGGCTGGAAGAGCTCGCTCTTCGGCGACACGCACGCCTACGGCGAGGACGGCGTCAAGTTCTTCACCCGCGGCAAGGCGGTGACGCAGCGCTGGCTGGACCCGAGCCACGGCGGCATCAACCTGGGCTTCCCGACGAACAGCTGAACCGCTCGCTAGCCGTCAGCGCCGGGCAGGTCCGTCCTCCGGGCCTGGCCGGCGCTGCTGTCGGATGAGCCGGCCGGGGTCATGGCCACTCCCGACAGCAGCGCCGCGCACAGGCACCAGCTGCCCAGGACGTCCAGCGGCCAGTGGTACCCGCACCACACCAGCGACACCCCGACGGCGGCCACCACCAGCAGGACCGCGGCGGCGAGCAGCCGTCGCAGGGCGGCGTTCCGGACGAGCGGGAGTACGAGAAGGGCGGCGGCGCCGAGGGCGACCGACGCCGACGCCGTGTGCCCGGACGGGAAGAAGCCGGGGTAGGAGCCGGGGCCGAGGCGGCGGTGGCCGGGGGAGGGGCGGGCGACGAGGGTCTTGGTGACGCTGACGATCAGCGGGACCGCGGCCATGGCCAGCGCCGCGGCCAGCGGGCGCGCCCACCACCGCGACAGCCCGGCCCGGCGGCCGCGCCAGGCGCTTGCGCCGATGGCGGCGGCGAGGAGCGGCACCGCGATCTGCGCGTTGCCGAGGTCGCAGAAGAACTGCCCGGTGCCGTGCAGGCTCCGGTGCCGCGCGGCGGCGTGCTGGAAACGCCGGAGCAGCCACCGGTCGGCGTCCACCAACGGGCCACCGGCGACGACCTGCCAGGTGATCAGCGCGAAGAGCAGCAGGCTGACGGCCAGGACCAGGTTCAGGGCAAAAATCGGCCGCCCCGGAACAGGGGGGAGAGTTCCGAGGCGGCCAGGTCGATCTCCGTGCCGCTCGGCCCGGGGGGTTTGGGACGAGCGGTCGATCGATCGGCGAAGAGTGCCGAAACGCTTCGTTCCGGCGCTGTCGTGCGCGAGGGCACTGCTGTGCCGGCAATGGGGGGTCGCCGGCGCGGTGTCGCCCATGGTCACCCACGAGCGGGATGGTGCGGTGTATCTGCGGAAACCGTACGTCACCGGCGAGGCTGCCGGGAGAGCGATTACCCCTCCGCCATCAGGCCCGCACACCTTCTTCACCGATGCCGCCCCCTTACCCAGAGTTACACCGGGAGTCACACCCGGGTGAGGGCCTCCTCGATGATGTCCAGGCCCTCGTTCAGGAGATCTTCGCCGATGACCAGCGGCGGCAGGAAACGCAGCACGTTGCCATAGGTGCCGCAGGTCAGAACGACCAGGCCCTCGGCGTGGCAGGCCTTCGCCAGGGCGGCGGTCACCGCGGCGTTCGGGGTCTTGGTGCCCGGCTCCACGAGCTCGACGGCGATCATGCCGCCGCGGCCGCGTACTTCACCGATCACGTCGAACTTCTCCTGCATCGCGTGCAGACGGCCCTTCATGACCTCCTCGATGCGCCGCGCGCGGGCGTTGAGGTCGAGCTCCTTCATGGTCTCGATCGCGCCGAGCGCCGCGGCGCAGGCCACCGGGTTGCCGCCGTAGGTGCCGCCGAGGCCGCCCGCGTGCGCGGCGTCCATGATCTCGGCGCGGCCCGTGACGGCGGCGAGCGGCAGACCGCCCGCGATGCCCTTGGCGGTGGTGATCAGGTCCGGGACGACGCCCTCGTCGTCACAGGCGAACCACTGGCCGGTGCGGCAGAAGCCGGTCTGGATCTCGTCCGCGACGAACACGATGCCGTTCGCCTTCGCGAACTCGGCGATCTTCGGCAGGAAGCCCTTGGCCGGCTCGATGAAGCCGCCCTCGCCCGCGATCGGCTCGATCACGATCGCGGCCACGTTCTCGGCGCCGACCTGCTTGGTGATCATGTCGATCGCCTGGGCCGCCGCCTCCTCGGCGCAGTTCTCGGCGCCGGTCAGCCAGCGGTAGCCGTAGGCCAGCGGTACGCGGTAGACCTCGGGTGCGAACGGCCCGAAGCCCTCCTTGTACGGCATGTTCTTGGCGGTGAGGGCCATCGTCAGGTTGGTGCGGCCGTGGTAGCCGTGGTCGAAGACGACGACCGCGGTGCGCTTGGTGTACGAGCGGGCGATCTTCACCGCGTTCTCGACGGCCTCGGCGCCGGAGTTGAACAGTGCGGTGCGCTTGTCGTGGTCGCCCGGGGTCAGCTCGTTGAGCTGCTCGGCGACCTCGACGTAACCCTCGTACGGGGTCACCATGAAACAGGTGTGGGTGAAGTCCGCGAGCTGCGCGGTCGCCCGCCGCACCACGGCCTCGGCGCTGTTGCCGACCGAGGTCACCGCGATGCCGGAGCCGAAGTCGATGAGCGAGTTGCCGTCCACGTCCTCGAGCACGCCGCCGCCGGCGCGCGTCACGAAGACGGGGAGGGTGACGCCGATGCCGTTGGGGACCGCGGCGACCTTGCGGGCCATCAGCTCCTGCGACTTCGGGCCGGGGATCGAGGTGACGAGCCGGCGCTCCTGGGACAGTTCGGTCATGGCGGGCGTACTCCTCTTATATGTCCACGGGCTTTTCCCGCAGGCTAAGCGGGGGCCGCGCGGACCCGCTTACTCCGATAGGGCGCAGTGGCGGGTGATCATTCGACACGGCGGACAGTCCGCTTCCCGGCAGACCGTAGTCCTGGCGGCCGATTTCGGCACCCGCGCCTCGCGAAGCGCCATGATCCTTATGGACCGGTGTCCGCTCCACTACATTGAGTTCCGTCGCTGGCGACGAGGCTGAGGGGCGGCCGGTAGTGGATATCGAGGGTACGCAGGGATTCCGGAAGGCCGCGCCCGCGACCCCGGTACCGAGGCCGGCGGGACCGCCGCCGATGCCACAGGCGCCACCGGTGTCCGCGCTGGAGACCTGGCTGCGCACCCCGCGCCACCACGACGCCCCGGGGATCTTCGCGTACGGCCACGTCCCGCGTCCCCCGGAGGACCCGGGCCGGCTCGCCGGCCGCCGGCTGATCGGCGGCGCGCTGCTGGCCCTGCTGTGCGGGCTGCTGGTCTGGTCGCTGCTCTGGAACTACTTCGGCAGCCTCTGGCTCAAGCCGATGTTCTGGCTCATCCCGGACGACTGGGCGTACACCGGCGACCGGGTCGCCTACACGATCGTCTCCAACACCTACTACCTGATCTGGATCGGTCTGCTGGCCTATGTGTTCGGCCGGGCCGGGCACTGGCCGGACGTCTGGCGCCGGTATGCCGCGCCCGCTCTGAGCCGGCTGTGGGACGAGCCGGCGCAGCCGGGGCTGCGGCCCGACGGGCAGCCCGTCGAGGACGATCCCGTCCAGTGGCCCGAGCTGCGGGCGGCCGGGCAGCACGCGGTGGCGGACCGGCTCGCGGGCGAGATCCGCAGCGGGCGGATGAACGACGTCGACTACACGCGGATCCAGCGGGCCTGGACGTCGGTACTGGCGGACCCGCGGCGGATCGACGCGTTCGCCGACACCGTGCTGCGGCAGGGCGCCGCGGCGTGTCTGCATCCTTCCGGCGCGCGCGATCTGCCGTTCCGCTCCGCGACGCACGATCTGCTCGGCGGCCAGGTGCGGATCGGCCTGGCGCCGGCCGACGACCGCAATCCGTACCAGCACCGGGGCGCGGGGCTGGCGCTCGACCCGTCGCTGCTCGGCACCGGCCTGGTCGCCGTCGGCCCGCCCGGCTCGGGGAAGACCCGGCAGCTGGTCCGGCCGGTCGTCGAGTCGCTGTGCCTGCAGGCGCTGTCCGGCACCGCCGCGGTGATCGCCGTGGGCTCCGCGGGCACCGACCTGGGACCGGCCGACGCGTTCGACGTCGTCATCTCGCTCGGCGACCCCTCCTCGCGCTACGACCTGGACCTGTACGGCGGCAGCCCCGACCCGGACGCGGCCGGGAGCACCCTCGCCGAGGCGCTCATCGACGACGGCCCCACGCACGAGGCCGACATCCGGCGGGCCGCCACCGCGCTCTCCCAGCTGCTCGGCCCCTACCGCGCCGCCCACGGGCGCTTCCCCGCCGTGACCGAGCTGCGCGAGCTGCTCGACGGCATCCCGCACGCGTTCGCCGCGCTGCGCGGCGCGCTGGACCTGGCCGGGGAGCCGGGTCCGGTCCGTGAGCTGGAGGCACGGCAGCGGCAGGCGGGGCGGCCCGACGACATCGGCACCCTGCTCGCCGACCGGATCGCGCTGCTCGACCGGCCGGCCTTCGCGGGCTTCTTCGACGTCACCGGCCGGACCCGGCCGTTTTCCATGCACACCCTGGAGCACCCGCTGCGGGTCCGTATCGACCTGCCCGAACGCGGTCACGCCGAGGCGTCCCGGATCCTCGCGCGGCTCGTGCTGGCCCAGTTCACCGCCGCGGTCACCGGCCGCCGCGACCGGTCGCTCTTCGCCTGCCTGGTCCTCGACGACGCCGCGCACACCATCACCGGAGAGTCGGTGCGCGGACTGCAGCGGCTGCGGTCCGCCAACGCTGGGGCCGTGCTGGCGCTGCGGACGCTCGACGACGTCCCCGAGGCGCTGCGCACCGCGCTGCTCGGCGCGGTCGGCTGCCGGATGGCGCTGTCCGGGATCACCACGTGGGACGGGAAGCGGTTCGCCGAGGCCTGGGGCACCACCTGGGTCGAGACCCGGGACGTGACGCGTACGCCCGACCAGTCCGGCGGTCTGCTGCGCCGCCTCAACCGCGGGGTGCGGCGGCTGTTCACCGGGGAGGCCGTCACCACCGAGTCGGTGACCGTCCGCAGCGTCGAGCGTGAGCGCTGGTCCGCCTCCGAGCTGGCCCATTCGGTGCCGGCCGGGCATGCCGTCGTCTCGCTCACCGCCACCGACGGCGAGCACGCCCCGCCGATACTGGTCGACCTCCGCGGCTGACGCCTGACGCCTGCTCCCGGCTGTCCGACACCTGATTCCTGACATCGCACGTCCGATATCGGACGCCTGATGCCGGGATCTGGACGGTGAGGCAGAATCGGAACCGGTCACCACTACCGGTCGGCCAAAACCCGAGTCCTTTGGGCCTTCCGGGCCCGGTGGGTCCCCGCGACCCCGCCGGCGCCGCCGGAAGCCCCCGCCGGAGGCGACAGCGCGTCATGCCCCTCACTCTCGCCTCTCTCGTCCACCATTCGGCACTCAAGCTCGTGGTCCTGGCCGGCGGCGACCATCTGGACGCCACCGTGCGCTGGGTGCACACCAGCGAGCTGGACGACCCGGGACCGTATCTCGAAGGCGGCGAACTGCTGCTCACCACCGGACTCAAACTCGCCGTCGACGACCCGGACAGCCTGCGCGGCTACGTGCGGCGGCTGGCGGACGCCGGGGTGGTCGGGCTCGGCTTCGGCGTCGGGGTGGGGCACGACGCGGTGCCGCCCGCGCTGGTCGACGCCGCAGCGGAACTGGATCTGCCGCTGCTCGAAGTGCCGCGCCGCACGCCGTTCATCGCGATCAGCAAGGCCGTGTCGGCGGCGGTCGCGGCCGACCAGTACCAGGCCGTCACCGCCGGCTTCGAGGCCCAGCGCGATCTGACCCGGGCGGCCCTCGCCCCGGACGGCACCTCCGCGCTGCTCGGCCGGCTCGCGCACCACCTCAACGGCTGGGCCGCGCTCTACGACGCGTCCGGCGCGGTGCTCGCCGCCGCCCCCGAGTGGGCGGGCCGCCGCGCCGCCCGGCTGACCGGCGAGATCGACCGGCTGCGGGACAAACCGGCGCCCGCCAGCGCGGCCGTGGCGGGCCCCGCGGGCACCGAGGACCGTGTCGAACTGCAGTCGCTGGGCACCGCGCGCCGGGCCCGCGGGTTTCTCGCCGTCGGCACCGAGGAGCGCCTCGACACCCCCGCCCGCTATGTCGTGCACGCCGCCGTCGCGCTGCTCACGCTCTCCCTGGAGCAGTCGCGGGCGCTCCAGGACACCGAGCAGCGGCTCGCGGCCGCCCTGCTGCGGATGCTGCTCACCGGGGAGAGCGAGCACGCCCGTACCGTCGCGGGCCGGCTCTACGGCGACCTGCTGGCGCAGCCGGTGCGGCTGCTCGTCGTGGAGCCCGCAGAACTCACCGCCAAGCCCGTGAAGACGGCCAGGCCCGCCGCCCGTACCGGCCGCCCGGCGGTGGCGCTGGACTCGGTGGCGCTGCTGGCCGAGCGCGCGGAGGCCGCCGGCGCCCGCTCGGGCGAGCCGGTCATCGCCGTACGGGAGGGCCCCCGGCTGGTGGTGCTCGCCGCCGACGGTTCGGCCGTGCTCAAGGCCTGCACCGACTTCGCCGAGGCCGACGACACCCTGGCCGCCGGGCTGTCCGGGGCCGTCCCGGTGGCGGAGCTGCCGGACGCCAACCGGCAGGCGGAACGGGCGCTGGCCGTCGCGCTGCGGCGCGGCCGCAACCTGGTCGAGCACGGCGAGGTCGGTGCAGGATCGGTTCTCCCGCTGCTCGGCGACGACGCGGTCCGGGCGTTCGCCGAGGGGCTGCTGCGCCCGCTGCGCGAGCACGACGCGACCAGCCGCGGCGACCTCGTCGCCTCCCTCCAGGCATGGCTCTCGCGGCACGGCCAGTGGGACGCGGCCGCGTCCGACCTGGGCGTTCACCGGCACACCCTGCGCTACCGCATGCGCCGCGTGGAGGAGATCCTCGGCCGCTCGCTGGACGATCCCGACGTCCGGATGGAGCTGTGGCTGGCGATGAAGACGCTGCCGCCCGGCGAGTGACACAACGGAGTACCCGCCACGAGCGGTACTCCGCAGTGGACAAACGCCCCCGCGCCCCGCCCGGCCTACCGTGGACGTACGTGATCGATCACCACCCATCGGGATCACCACCCCATCGGAAGGGCCGGGCCGCTGTGAGCACCCCCACCGCATTCTGGCTCGCCGGCCGCAAGGCGACCGGCGAGGACAGCATCGACGTCACCCACACG